>CAZRKO010000160.1:1357-4643 GCA_964600445.1 uncultured archaeon | reverse complement strand
TACTTGAAAAAGGACCAAAAACCAAACTTGGAGAAGTAATTAATCCTGAAAAAATCCATCATTGGGCAGCAAACCAATTAGCCGAAGAATATACTCTCTTAAGAATACTTAATAATGAAGAATCTAAAGCGCATTTATATGGAGATATTCATATCCATAAACTGAAATATTTTGATTTAAGACCACTATCCCAGTCGTGGGATCCTCGTATGATACTTAAAAATGGTTTGCCCCCAGTAATTAATTGGACTCCTTGCTCTAAAACAGGACCTGCTGAGGATCTGAGAAATGCAATCCATCATTTGGTTAAATGGTTAGGCATGACTCATGGAGAATTTAGTGGGAGTCAGGGATTTAATTTTATAACAACATTTCTTGCTCCCTATGCTAAAGATTTAAATGATACTGATATCAAACATAGCATGCAAGACTTAATTTACGAGATCAATCAATTAGCGGCTGTAATAGGCCGTGATACTCCAATTACATCAATATCATGCAGTCCAGGGATTTTAGATGTCCTTTCGGAAATCCCCGCAATAGGTCCACATGGTAAAATTGTAGGTACTTATGGCGATTATAATGATGAGAATCTTAAATTATTTGATTTTATTACTGAAATCTTTAGTCAAGGTGATTATGAAGGAAACGACTTCAATTATCCTAAACATATAGTCTACATAAAGAATGATTGGTTAGAAGAATTTAATAGATCTTATTTTAAAATCTGGGAAGAAATAAAAACTGGGAAAGACGTTTACATTATTAATTTATGCTCTAAATGGGTTAAGGATGATATAAAAACTCAATATAAAGGAAAGGAACTTCATAATTTAGGAACCCTTCAAAATATAAGTTTAAATCTACCAAGATATGCCTATATGAGCAAAGACCAAGATAAGTTTATTGAGATTTTAAGAGATAAGATGAATCTCTGCTCCCTAATTTTTCAAAAAAAATATGAAATAATCGAAAAAAGATTAAAATCCAAGCACTTACCTTTATGTAGTAGTTCCATTAAAAATCATGAACAATTATTTAAATTAGAAAACCAAAACTTAGCTTTTAACTTTATAGGATTGAATGAAACAGTTAAATTTTTGAGTAATTATGAGCTTCATGAAAATGCGGATGCTTTTAATTTAGGGAAAAAGATAATTCAAGAAATGAGAAATATCTGTGAGGATATAGGTCAAAAAGATAGGAGATATGTTTTACAAGAAAATCTTTCGAATAAAGTATTAGATCGATTTAAAAGATTGGATTTAAAACACTTTCCAGAGGCTACTAAAACGCTCTTAGAAGAAGAAAGTGCAAATTACACGAAATCTGCCCATTTTAGTAAATATACCGAATTAGATTTAACAGAAAGAATTCGCAAACAAGGAGAATTTCATGAAATCATGAAAAATGGACTCAACATCGAAGAAATTTCCCTAAAAGAAGTACGAAAAAAATATCAAAATTTATCTGAAGTAATAAGAATTGTATGTGGAAACTCAAAACTCGCATGTTTTAGATTTATTCCCTAAATTTATTAAGATTTAAAGATGCTTTTCTTTTTCACCAAGCATAAGTCTATAAATATGAATTAATATCTTCATATTAGAATAATACATACATTTAAATCTCGACTAAATATTTGCAATTAAGTAAAGAGTTAAAGATCATTGTATTTCATAGCAAGAATAGCTTGATAATTCAGATTTATAAGTTGACATTAAGATTCACAATAGAATAGACATGAAGAAAAATAAACATAACATCATAAAAAGCGTTATTTTATCAATCTTTGACGAAAACGGCCCTACACCAAAACTGTATTGGCCGGAAAGTATGGATGAGGGTGCCCGTCTCATAATTGCAACCAAGACAATTAGTCTGCTTATGGGGGATGTAATATATCAAGACGGCGATACTATTGATGATATAAATTATTTTGGAGTGTTACCTTTCCCTGATTTAGGATTAAAAGCATTAACATATTTCTTTTTAATTGCTGATGAAAATGCTCGTGGAAACGCAATGGCTTCAACAATAACAGTTTTAATTGATGAAGAAAAATCAACTTTTTTTTATGAAAATATGAAATATTTAAGAGTCATCATCGACAAGTCAGCCACAGAGATTCAAAATTCTGATAACCTTGAAGAATACCAAAAAATTATGAATGCTTTAAGAGAGGAATTATTTGCGTTTTGTAAAGATTTAAAAGACCCTTATTCTTCACAAAGAAAAATTAAAATAATTTTTGCAGGGCTCGACAGAGCCGGGAAGACGAGTTTCCTATTTGGTGTTAAGAAAAAATATTCTGAAATCATAAAAACATTACCTACTAAGGGAGTAGAGAGATCTGAAGAGACAATTTTTGAAGAACAAAATTCTCATATTTCAATATGGGATTTAGGAGGTCAAAAAAGATACCGAGAAAAATATCTGGAACAAAGCAAATTTTATCTTTATAACATAGATTTATTATTTTATTTAATTGATATACAAGATTTTAGGAGGTTAATGGAATCTTTCGAACTTTTTTCAAATATCATCGAATCTTTGAAAGAACTCGATGAATACCCTCCGATTGTTATATGTTTAAATAAATTCGACCCGGATATTAAAGGTACTGAAGAGATTAATAAAAATGTTCAAATCATCACCTCTCAAATTGAAAGAAAAACTGAAAATTTCTTTATTAAAATTTTTAAAACTTCTATATTTGATTATTGGTCTCTTATTTCTGCCTACTCTTATGGCCTTTCACAGCTGAGCCCTAATAGGGAGTTTTTTAGAAATCGCTTAAAGATTTTTGCTGACAATACCAATGCTGATGCATTAATATTACTAAACGAGAATGGTATAATATTATCTTCTTATTCTAAAGAAGATAAAATTTCGAAAGTGTTTGAGATTTCAGCCCCTCACTTCCAAACTTTATACAAAACATTTAAAGAATTCAAATTATTAAAGAAAGATTATATTATCTCTTCAGGCATGAAAACTGACTCAAAAAACATTATTTTTAAAAAAATTCAAGTAGATAAATATAATTTATATTTACTTTTATTTATGGAAGAGTATCATAGTATAGAAAAAATTGAAAAACATTTACCAGAATTTTCAAGTATTCTAACCGAGTTAATAAGTAGCTATATTTAATTATTAAGTAATTAAATTTCTCGGTTTAAAAAGATCTGATAATTTCAACTCATTTTTAAATTAGGTATAAATGAATAATAATAAAAATTGGAATTATTATTAAGTTTATAATCAACATAAGATATTGTTA
>CAZRKO010000160.1:0-1257 GCA_964600445.1 uncultured archaeon | reverse complement strand
TATTAGAAGCTACTTTTAAAGAATTTAAAAAATCAGAATCAATAGTGCAAGATGAAGTTTTAGCTGCATTTTTTAACGCAATAAATAAATTGATAGATAATATTCAAGAGGGCATGGCAAAAGGAAGAAGGATAAATGAGATGACTAGGGTTTTAGAATCTGAAGAATCTACAATAGTTATTTGCTATCATCCTTTATCTAGAATCCTTTTTTGTTCGATATCTGATGCTGATGATGATACCGAAAAAATCAAGAGTTGCATCCACAAAATTGGGACTCGTTTTTGGAAAAAACACCAAGGTGATCTTAAAGTATATAGAACTACAACGGAAAAGAACAGATTTGAGGCCTATAAGGCGGAGATTGAGAATCTAAGCTTGGGGGGTCGGATTGCAGAAGTATTTCCTAAAGTCTTAATTTTGAAATCAGTGCTGGACAAAATCTTGAGTATGGGGGTTTTGCAGGATTTTGAACTAAAAGTCGCATTAAAATGTAATGGGGAAAATTCACCTCTAAAAATTTCAAGATTATTGGAAAAATCCAGAAATGAAATTAATGATGCTCTTAAAAAATTACAGGAATTGGATATTATTAAAATGTAAGAAACTCTTGGAATTTTATTATTGCTATTTTTTAAAAATTTGATTGATTTTAAAAAAGTAATTAATATAGTAAAAATTAAAAATTTTGGAATTTTTTCTATAACAATTTACAAATAGATTATATACTTAAATTATGGAAAAATCAGAAAATATTGATATTCAAGTGGAACCTACTGTGAAATCTCCCTCAAGAGAGGCTCAATTAAGAAAGGGAAGGGGTTTTTCTTTAGGAGAAATAAAAGCTGCTGGAAAAACTGTCCAAAATATTAAACAGTTAGGTATAATAATTGATCCTTATAGAAAATCAGTGCTTGAATCAAATATAGAACAATTAAAAAAACTTAAAGCAGTGGAAAAAAAAGGGAAAAAAAGACCACCATTTGTCCGTAAAGAAAAGAAAGTAAGAGTCAGGAAAAAGAAAGTAAAAAAGAAAGTTACGCTGGTAGAAGACGTGGAGGTTCTACCCAAAGAACCAACAGTTAAAACAACTCCTATTGCAAAGCAAAAGGTTAAAACAAAAGCAGTTCCTGAAGCTAAAGAGAAAGTAGAAAAAATACCAAAAACAGAAGTAACTCCTGAAGCTAAAGAGAAAGTAGAAAAAATACCAAAAACAAAAGTAACTCCTGAAGCCAAAGAGAAACCAAAAAAGAAAAAG
>CAZRKO010000159.1:1713-4658 GCA_964600445.1 uncultured archaeon | reverse complement strand
ATATTAAATTCTCAAAATCAATTTTACTTATAATTATTTCATAAGAAAGAAAAATCCATTAACAATAACTATTTCTCTCAATTTACTTTCACCTGTAATTGATTTAATTCTTCGGATAGATATTTAAAATGATTGATCTAAGAAAATAATTCATTAATTTTATTTAGATTTTAACACGATATTTAACCATAAAAAACTATATAAAATTAAAATAGAGCTAATAGTGTTTTAAATGATAGAAAATGAAGAGCATAAGGAAGATTTGATAAAAATTGCCAAAAAATTGATAAGAAAACCACATTCAGTCCCTACAGACGAAAATGAAGAACCTACGGAAACGTACATTGAATATTTAAGCCTTATGTATAATCCCAAAATCGCAAAAATAGTCCAACACCTTCCTGTTTTTCCCGACGGCATACATATTGCAAAATTCGCTAAAGAAGTAGGTATTGATAAAAAAAAATTAATAGAAAAACTTGCTGAGCATACTAAAAGAAGATTTGTGTTATCCATGGGAAGACAATATTCATTACCTGATCCATTTTTTATGTATGATGCTCCTTTCGTTGTAAAAGAGAATTATGAAGGTCCTGATTCGAAAAAGTTTGCAGATTTAAGCCGAAAATTTTTCATAGAAGATAAATACTATAAAAAGTGGGAAACATCCTGGAAAGGAACGCCCTACATGAGAGTCTTGACCGTGAGCGAGCAAATTGAACCCGGACACGAGATAATACCTTTAGAAGAGGTGTATAGCATAATTGATAGCAACAGCTCCTTTGCCATAATTCCTTGCCCCTGTCGATTAAGAGCAGGTATTAGTGGAGTTAGAGAATGTACTGACAAATATCCAGTTGATAATTGCCTTCAATTAGGTCCTAATGCTGTAATGATGGCCGAAGAGTTTGGTGCCAAGAAAATTTCAAAAGAAGAAGCGAAAGAACTCATGAAACAATCCGCAGAGTTAGGTCTAGTACTTGCCACTGACAACACAGCAAAATTTACTAACGTAATATGTTCCTGCTGTGAATGTTGTTGCGGAATGATTAGAGGATTGACTAGATTTGATAACCCCAGGGCAATTGCGAAAGCAAACTTTATATCTACTATTGATGGGGATTTATGTGTTGCCTGTGGAACTTGCTTAGATAGATGTAAATTCGGCGCCATAAATGTGAATGATGTTGCTCAAGTCAATCCCGATAAGTGTGTAGGATGCGGACTATGTGCCGTGACATGTTCTAATAATGCGATTATAATGAAAAGATTTGAAAGGGAAAGCATTCCTGGATTAAATTAATAATTTTAACTATTCTTTCTTTTTAACTTTCTTTAATTACTTTTATAAGATTAGTCTTTAATTGTTTATATCTGTACATAAAAATCGAAATCCCCGTTAGCCCGAAATGAATCAAATTTCTCACAAAACTTCATGGCTGCCAATTTTTGATGCTCTTCAGTGTAAATACATTTGCCCGAACAACTAGGTTTTCTTGGACAGTTGAATACACAATAAATCACAGTTGGTTGGAATTCTTCGCCATCTATAATAAGATTAGATCCTTCAAGATGGCCTACTATTACATACAATTTCATTAAGTCCTTATCTTGGGTGGAACTAAATTCTACTTGATACGTACCTCCATTTATTTTTCCATTCCGTTTTTTAGCTACTTCAATCGCCTCTGCTACATCCTTACCTTCTGATTGAAAATTAAAAAGAAATTTAATTATCATTATTTTTAGTTCCAAATTTAAGAAATTAATGCGATATTATAATCTTAAAAAAATTCAAACTATGTAAATTATAAGTAAATTTGTTAAAATTTTAAATTTAAGAATTAAATCAATCTGAATCTTTCTTTTTCATTTCGAATTTCACATTACTAAATATATCGTGAACTTCATCATAAATCTTAAATTTACCGTCTCGAAGAATTGAAGTCGAAAGTTGATCAATTTCATCCTTATTAATTAAACTTTCGAGAATGCGATCGATTCGATGATAGAGAAGTTCCCTAATTTTATAGGCAAATCTGTTTTTCTTTCTTTCTTTTATTAATTCAGATAATTCCATGTGTTCTTTATGATCTAAAATATATCCGACTAATTCATCCACACCTTCACCGGTGATAGAATTTGTCATTGTTACCGGCGGCCGCCAACCACTTTGACTGGCAGAAGAATCATCAAGCATCATATCAATATAAGCAGCAATATCTTCACCCCCTAAATCTTTCTTATTAACAACATATATATCCCCGATTTCCAAGATTCCCGCCTTTTGCATTTGAACAGAGTCTCCAGCGTGTGGATTCAAAACAACGATGATTGTATAAGCTAAGTTATACACTTCAAATTCCGATTGACCTACGCCTACAGTCTCGATTATGATAAAGTCCATTCCAAAAGCTTCATATAAAAGAGTTATGTCTAACACAGCTCTTGAAATTCCACCTCTATATCCTCTTGAGGCAAGACTACGTATAAATACATTCGGATGAAGGGAAACTTCAGTCATCCTTACTCTATCACCTAAAAAAGCTCCCCCGCTGAAAGGTGAAGTGGGATCTACTGAAATTATCCCTATTTTTTTACCTTGTTCCAATAAAAGTTTGGTAATAGATTTGGTTAATGTACTTTTTCCAACGCCGGGAGAGCCGGTTATTCCTATGATATAAGATTCGTGATCAGATTCTTGAAAATTTTTGAATACTTCCGCCGCTTTTTCCGGTTGATTTTCAATAAGCGTTATAAGCCTTGCTAAAGCAATTTTATCTCCATCTTTAAATTTCTGTACTAATTGTTCAATGTCGTATTTTTTTGACAACTAAATGAAACACCAAAATGATTCTATTTGATATATTAAGTCTAATAAATTGAGAAATATTGGATTAATTTATTAATTTTTGATTTTCATAATCATCATTATCTAATAATAT
>CAZRKO010000159.1:0-1613 GCA_964600445.1 uncultured archaeon | reverse complement strand
TAAAGATTAAAAAATTTTGATATTCATTCTTAAAATTTATAGAATAAAAATATAAGGAAATATTTATTTATTGACTCTTTCTTTAATGAATTCTATGATATCTTTGACTATTGTACCCGGCCCGTAGACATTTGCTACTCCTATATCCTTTAATTTAGGAAAATCTTGTGCCGGGATCACGCCACCAACAAGAATTATAATATCGTTTAAGACGCCTCTTTCTTTTAAAAGATCAATGACTTGTTGTGTATAAGCAAGGTGAGCTCCCGAATGAATGCTTAAGCCAATCACATCCACATCTTCATGAATAGCAGATTCAACAATTTCTTTGACATTTTGGAACCCACCAAATATAATTTCCATACCCGCATCTCTTAGAGCTCGTGATACTACAATGCCACCTCGCCAATGACCATCAATACCGGGTTTGGACATTAATACTCTTATTTTTTTGTCTGACATAAATTCACCTCAAATTTATATTGCGAGTGGTGGTTCCCAAATACCCCAGATTTCGCGGTAAATATTACAGATCTCTCCTACAGTCGCTCCCTCCTTCGTAGCTTCCATAATTATGGGCATCACATTTTCTTCTTTTTCACATATGTTGCGTAATTTGTCAAGTATAGTTTCTAATTTAGCGTTATCTCTTCTTTCTTTAAGTTTTTTAATTCTGTCAACTTCAATTTGTATAGCTGATTCGTTTGTTCTGAACACATCAGTACAAGTATCATAAGGCTCAGGATATTTATTTACACCTAAGAAGATTTCTTCTCCTTTCTCTATTCGAGCACGTCTTTTAAGAAAAGCATCCCTCATTTCCTTGTATAAAAATCCGGTTGAAAGTGCTTTATCAATAGATCCCACCTTTTCAATCTTATCTATGTATTTCAAAACTCTATCTTCTACCTCATCCGTTAACCATTCGATAAAATAGGAGCCTGCTAATGGATCAATTGTATTTGTAATTCTCGTCTCCTCAGATATTACTTGTTGGGTTCTTAAGGCTATCAAGGCGGCTTCCTCAGAGGGTAAACAAATTGCTTCATCATATGAATTTGTGTGCAGAGACTGACACCCTCCTAAATTTGCTTCTAATGCTTGAATTGCTGTTCTAACTATATTCACTTTAGGTGTTTGAGCAGTTAGCGAACTTCCTGCTGTCTGGACATGGAATCTGAATTCCATTGATTTAGGATCCTGAATATTATATCTATCTTTCATAAGTGTAGCCCAGATCCTTCTTGCTGCCCTATATTTGGCTATTTCTTCAAAGAAATCTTTATGCGCAGCTAAATGAAATGCTAATCGATTAACAAAATCTTCAGCTTTCCAGCCCCTATCGACTAAATTATCAATATGAGAACATGCACTGGCAAAAACAAAAGCCAGTTCTTGTACCGCATCAATTCCCCCCTCTCTATAATTATATCCTGTAAAATTAATTGGATGCCATCGCGGAACATTCTTCATAGGCACCGTCCATTCTATAAAATCACATGCTAAACGTAGAAGATGATTTGGAGCAACATTCTTGTAAGGGATATATCCAACGGTCATTGTTAAAATATCATTTTGCGTAGTTCCAATTAAAGTCTTTATGTCATATCCCC
>CAZRKO010000158.1:0-4690 GCA_964600445.1 uncultured archaeon | reverse complement strand
TGATGGTCGGAATTATAAGCTCTTCCCACTGTAATATTTTTTAATATTTGATTATAATCTAAATCCTTAGCATCGGCCATCTGGATTATTCGCTCGGGTCTAAATGTTCCCTCTGTATCAATATATAAAGCATTTCCTTCAAGACCTCCTTGCTCATTAGGTAATTGCACATTTACGCAAAGCTGATGAGCGATTTGAGTCTTTCCTGTTCTATACTCTCCGAAAATCTCTGTAACTGCTCCTGGTTCAAAACCCCCTCCCAATAAATCATCTAAATTTTGACCCCCTGAAGTTAACTTTTTTAAGCTCTTTCTTTTTTCCCATATTTCATCAGCAGACCGAAAACTCATCTTTTCTATATCTTGGGCCATCTTTATCAACTTGTCAGCAGTTTTTTCCCCGATGCCCGCCTCATCCATTAGTTTTGATTTAGGCATCATAGCAAGCGTTCTTATAGAAAGGATACCCGCATCCTTTAATTTCTTTAAAGTTGCATCTCCGACCCCTGGCAAATCCTTTAATGTATATACTTTTTGAGATTTTGACTCTTCTTGTTCCTCATCTTTTTCAGTTTTTTTCTTTGCCATATTAAACTCTCATCTTTATGCTTTTAAATTAGATTTTCATTTAATTAATTCCCTATATTAATATATAGAAATACCAATTAAAAAATTAATAGTAAGAGTAAGTAAGAATAAAAAAATAAAAAAATATTTATTAGAAATTATTTTTCTCTTGTTAAAATCAGCAAAACAATTAACAAAATCACGCTGAAAAGGAAGACCAGCGGCAACCCGACTCCGCCCGCCCAAACGAAAGCTAACCAGAGGAAGGGAAGTACAAATATCAAATCTACTATTAATAAAGCTAAAAAACTTATGTGCTCGTCACTGCCTTTTAAATCTACTATCATAGGCCAGATTGTAAGAATAACCATTAATGTTGCAACAAGCCTAAAACCTAATAAATAACTGGAGTTGACCCAGGATTCTATTCCATAATTAGCAGTATACACATCCGGGAAGTAAAAATACGCCCAGGCAGCGGTATTTTGTTGCATATGGGGGTTCATTTGATTGGCAGGTAAGATTGCTGTAAGTACAACTTGTACAAGTATTCCTAATCCGAGAAAAAGTAAAATATCATCGTATTCTCTACTTTTACCATATACAAATATTAAGTCACGGAATAAACATACATTCCACAACATAAAAAGAATCGTGTATACTAGCAATACATCAGTACCTAAAAACCAGAGATAATTAATAGGGACTACCGCTGTAATATAAGCCAGAAATCCCCATTTCTCCCCTCTCCTGAATATATCATAAAATAGAAAGATCCCATAGATAATAAATAGGGTAGCTGCTACAATTATTTCTCCTATATCCGCCATTTAATCATCTTTTAATTTTAATTATTTATTTATTTATTTATTTAATTATTTATTATTATTATTTTAATTATTTATTTAATTCTTTATTATTATTATTTCAAGGTATTTTAAATTTATACTACTTGATCAATTCTGATCAGAAAAAATGGAATAAGAAATCCTTGCTAAAATTTCTCACATCTGGTTGCGACACTTCAGCAAAGCGGAGTCAAGTGCGCTATATAGTCAAATTATTTATTAAATCTTCAAGTTCTTTAACCATATCTTTCGCAGCTTTAGCATCTTCAGATTCTGCCGACAACAAAACTGCATTTCTGTAAAGAGATAATTTTACGTTCGTTGAAACTTTTTTATCATCATCAATTATTTTCAATTCATTTATGATATCATGATATTTATACCCATTTGCCTCAATTGTTTTTCTTAGTTCATTATGAAATTGTTCTATTACTTCTGGCAAAAGAGGAATTGTTTTGTTCACTTTAATTCCTTTAGGAAATCCTCTAGTTAATGAACTAAGAAGGTCATCTTGAGATGTCATTATTTCAAGGAGTTTTAATAAAATAAAATTCCCATCTGAAAATGGTGCATAATAAGGGAAATAGAATTTTAACGTATCTGCTGCAGCGAAACAAGCTCTTTCTTCTCGAATTTGTCTTGAGATCTCTCCAGGATAATTCTCTACTTCCTTTATATGGTATCCACCTTCCTCTAAAAACTTTTTAACGATAGGTGAAATTGTTGGAGTTGTAATAATTGTGTTTCCTTTAGAATTGGCAATTCTTTCTTCATAACTTACAAAAAGCATTAATATATCTTCAAAATTTACTTCTAAACCATTTTCATCAATTATTAAAATTCGTGAACCATCGACGTCAAAACAAACTCCTAAATGACTGCTAGAAGCTTTCACAATATCAGCACAATTCCTAATTGTGTTAATATTAGGGACAGGATTCCTTGATCTATCCCGAAAATGGGTATTTAATGCGATCACTTCCACTCCAATTTCGTTGAGTAGGATTGGAGAAATCTTCCCACTGGGCCCGTACGAACAGTCCGCGACTATTTTAAGGTCTGCTTTCTTGATTTTTTTCTTGTCAACAAATTGTTGCAACGATTTAATATAAATTTCCTCTGTCTGTGGAATAGCGGTTATGTGACCAATCTCATTTGGCTCAACCCTTCTTACTTGTTTAGGATAGTTATTAAAAGATTCTATTAATTTTTCTACTTCGGATCGTGCTAATTCAATTCCACCGGCATCAATAAATCTAACTCCTACCTCATCGCTGTATAAATGACCTCCCGAAAAATAAACGCCTCCACTTGCTCCAAATCTTCTAATAGTAAACTGTAATAGAGGATAGCTACAATCAGAAAGATTTAATGAATTCACACCTGTGCTCATGATTCCCGAAGTATACCCGCGCTTTAACATTCGGCTGTCGTTATGATAATCTCTACCCATTACAATTGATTCATTTTGGTTAAACGTGCTGCCATGGATTGATCCTATCGATGATGATATTTCCGGAGTAAATACATAATTTGCTCTTCCAATAATTCGACCACTTTTGTAGAGCTCTCGAAGATTTTGAACCATTTACATCAAAAATTTAAAATTTTTTAAATCTTATTATCTTTAAATTGGAAAATATATTATGAATACCTCAATTAGCATATTTATTTTTTACTATTTTTAAAAGTTTAGGTATGTTTAATTCTATTTATTATATGCAAACAAAATTATTTTAGAAAAATTAACATTTAATTCAGTATTTATATTGTATATCTTAAAAGAATATAAAAGGTTTAATAAAAATGCCAGAAAATTTAGGCTCTTTTTGTTTAGTTTTACACAGTCATTTACCGTGGGTTCTTAACCATGGAGTTTGGCCTCATGGAACCTCTTGGGTCAATGAAGCAGCAGCAGAAACCTACATTCCTTTACTTCAAGAGTTATATAAGCTAATTGATGACGGATATCATCCAAAAATGACCCTTGGTCTTACGCCAGTTCTCTGCGAGATGCTGCGGCATCCCTCTTTTATAGAGGATTTTATAGGTTACTTAGATGAAAAAATTGCTGCCGCTGAGCACGATGAAGAAGACTTCACAGAAAATAAATATAAAGACGGTAGGATAAGATTATCTAAGTGGTGGCGGGAATATTATGAACGGGTTAAAAATGATTATACTCATCGGTTTAATAAGGATATTGTAGGGGCGTTTAAAAAGCTTCAAGATATGGATTTACTTGATATAATTACCTGTGGTGCGACCCACGGTTATAGTCCTTTATTATCAAAAGATAGCTCTATAGATGCTCAATTTAAAACAGCAGTAGATAATTATAAGCGTCATTTCGGAAGGCCTCCTACCGGAGCCTGGTTACCTGAATGCGCATATCGTCCTGGTTACAGGTGGAAAAATCCAATAACCGGAGAAGAATTCGATCGTCCGGGTATTGAATATTTCCTCGCGAAAAATGGCTTACGGTATTTTTTTATTGATACCTCCTTACTATTAGGAGGTAAATCCCAGGGTGTTTATGCCGCGAGATTTCCCTTACTCAAAGAACTCTGGAAGCAATTTGCTGATCAATATGAAGAAATCCCTACTTCTTTCGAGAAATCTCAATATGAAGCATACTTAGTATCAACCGACCCGTCGACTCCCGCTCCGGTCGGATTCTTTACAAGAGACGAAAAGACAGGGATAGTAGTATGGAGCGGAGAGCATGGCTATCCTGGATGCGCTGAATATCTTGATTTTCATAAGAAGCATTATCCTGGTGGGCTTCGTTACTGGAAAGTCACGGAAGCTAAATTAGATTTAGGAAAGAAAATGTTGTATTGGCCAGATGACATTCCTGGGAAACTAGATGAGAATGCAGGCCACTATGTGAATCTAATAAAAGATATTTTAAGAGCATATAAAGGGGATTTTGGAAAGCCTGGACTTATAGTTGCCGCTTATGACTGTGAACTCTTAGGACATTGGTGGTTTGAAGGAAATTGGTGGCTAGCGAGAGTACTTCGATGGATAGAAGATGATCCCGAAATTGATTTAACCAATACTAGAATTCATCTTGACCAAAATCCTCCAAATAAAGTAGTTTCTATTATTGAGGGCAGTTGGGGTCAGGGGTCAAGCCATTGGGTTTGGCTAAATGAATGGACGACATGGACTTGGAATTTGATTTATGAGGTCGAAGACAGAACTGAGAAAATCATGACGAAGTATGGAAGAACTAAAGATGAGAATTTAAAGAAAATTTTAAAACAGTTA
>CAZRKO010000157.1:0-4721 GCA_964600445.1 uncultured archaeon | reverse complement strand
AATTTTATGAACGAAACAATTAAAATGATTACAGCAATCGAGTCTCAAATGAATAAACACTGGGAAACCGTTTTAGATTCCTTAAAAGATTTGAATGAAAGCATAAATGCTAATTTAGACTCTTTATTAACTGGGATTAATCCGAAAGGTTTAAGAGAAACCTCAAAATCCTTAAGGGAAATCATGGACACTATGAATAAAAGCGTTCAATCTATGAATCTTGAAAAAGTTTTAAGTGAATTAAAAGTTCTACAATCAGGCACATATGCAGTTCCCATTGCTGTCCAAGCTATGGGTCAACAACCAGAAGCAATTACCGCGGGTGCTGGTTTATCGCCTCCTGGATTAAAACCTCCTAGTGGAGCATCGGCTTCATCAGCAGAAGCAACTGAATGGGTTGATCCAACTGATGCAGCCGCAGCAAAAAAGAAAAAAGAGGAAGATGAGCCTCATTTGCTCAAACCTTCTGATTTATGGGGTTAATTAAACTTCTTTTCTTAAAAAAACTTTATATCTTATTTGAACATCTCCATAAAAAAACTCAATTGATTTCTAATTTGTTCGACATTCTCCCCAATTTTTTTAAAGCTAATTACAATGACAGGAATGTCAAGTTCATTTCTAATTCTCTCTTGCAATGTAGAGTAAATATTCGATAAAGTTTGGCACCCAAATACTTGATTGAAAATGAAGCCATCAATATTCATCTTTTTGGCTGCTTTTAAATATGAGTTAGTTAAATTTTCATTATCACATCCTATTCCTTTTCTGGAAGCACCTAAAAGAAATCGAGCATAATCTTCAATAGGATTAGAATTATTTGATACGGGAATTTCTTCAAGAAGTCCTAAAATGTCCCAGTCTGCATATAAAACTCTGCCTCCTAACTCATAAATGATTTCATGAATATAAGGCTCCCACCCTCCGTATATTGGCGTTAAAACAATTCTAGGCATATTACTTACATCCATCCCCATTCCATTTCTAACCCGTTCTCTCATCTCTTTTACCAATTGACTCATATTTTCTAAGTATCTCTGAGCATTAGAATTATAATCTTGAAATGTGATTGTTAGCAATGCTAAAATTTCTGCGAATGTCGCGGGATTACAGGGATAAAAATCTGAGGCGCTTATCTCATAAAGAATAGTCTTATAAAACCTTTTTACCTGGTTTCCTATACGAAATTGCTTTTTTAGACTGTTGTCAGTAATAACATTACCAGTTATGTTCTCTATTTGTGTTATCGCATTCTTAATACTTTCTACCATAATTTCTAGAGTTTTTTTGTTGTTTCCTACATCTTTAGGAGGAATATCAATCCATATCTGATTAGGAACTATTGTTTTCAATGACTCTGAAAATTTATTCCATTCACTGCAGCGTACTGCGAAATTTAGGTTTGCGTCTATATCATTTCCCTTTGAAATATGCATCCCATAAAGAGCTTTTATACCAAAACATAATTCAGCAGGTACAGATTTCTCTTCGGCTAAATCGTACATTTCATTGTATTTTTTATTGGTAGAGCTGATGACATCATCTATAATATGATCTACAACTTTTAATACATCAAATTTTCGCGCAATATCTAATATTTTTGATGTTAAATCCCAACCTAAAACCGAAGTTGCAGAATTTAAGGCTAATAGAGTTTTATTAATCTTAAATGATTCCATCCTTATTGGAAAAACAGGAATAGAATCGGCTGCAAATACTAAATCTGGAAAACCTAATGCAACAGAAATCAGATTTTTTCTCTCTCTAATCTTTCTCCTTTTTAAATATTCTCTTCCCGTTAAGAAATTATATGCTATCTTTAATACTGAGGTAAAACTTACAACGTCGTCAGCGTAAATGCTCATTTTTATATTAATTCTCCAAAAATAGCTTTTTTGTTATTAATAGCTTAGGTTTAATATTTTAAAATTATTTTAGTTTTGTAATATAATTATTGAGAATATTTAAGAGGGTAAGAAGATCAATTGTTACTTTTATTATGAACAAATTTAACGAAACATTTCCATAAAAGCTCCTAAGCGAGTCTTAACTTGCTCTACATTTTCACCAATCTTATTAAAAGTTAGAGCTGTTGTGGGAATTTCAAGTTTTCGACGGACTTTCTCTCTAAGCATCGTATAACAATTAGAAATTGAATGACAGCCAAACAATTGAATGAAAATTAAACCGTCAGCTTTCATTTGTTCTGCATTTCTTAAATATGAATTAGTCAAGGTGTCATTATCACAGCCTACTCCTCTTGAGGTTACTTTTTGCAAATATTTGGCATACTCTTCGATAGGATTTGAATTTCTTGATACATTTATTTCCTCTAATAGGCATAACATTTCCCAGTCGGCGTACAAGGCCCTTCCTCCTAATTCATAGATGATTTCAGTAATCTCTGGCTCATATCCTCCAAACATAGGAGTAACTAAGATTTTAGGCATTTTGGATACATCCATACCAATGCCTTTCTTTATTCTCTCTTTCATTTCACCTACTAAGTGTTTCATATTTTCGGCATATCTTAGTGCATTTGAATTATAATCTTGGAATGTGTGGTTTAATAAGACTAAGATTTCCGCAAATGTTGCGGGATTACAAGGATAAAAATCAGAAGTCCCTATTTCGTGTAATATTGTTTTATACGATTTTTTTACTTGGTTACCGATCTGAAAATGTTCCCTTAATCTATTATCGCTACAAGTTATTCCCGTTATATTTTCTAATTGATTTATTGCCCGTGAAATATTATCCATTAAAATCTCCGAGGCATTCCCTATATTTCTTGGAGGGATATCGACCCATATCTGTTTCGGAGGGTGTTCAATTGTTTTTAATGTTTCCAAGTATTTATTATAAGCACTACATCGGATTGTAAAATTCAAGACGGCGTCGCAGTTCTTACCTTTAGAGACGTGCATTCCATAGAGAGATTTTATTCCATAACAGAAATCACTGGAAATACCGCTTTCAATCCCTAGATCATACACTTCATTGTATTTTCTATTAATAGTGTCGATAGAATCATCAATGATTTTATCTACCGTTTTACTGAGCTCATCTATGCCCGAACTCTTAATAAAACCTAGGAAATCAGAGACTCTTTTCCACCCAAAAATACTAGACGCTGCCCCTAAATAAACAAGATATTTATTAATTTCAAGGATTTCCATTCGTATTGGGAAAACTGGGATCCCTCCTGTAGCAAACGCTAAATCTGAAAATGGTAACGCAACAGAAATTAACTTCTTTTTCTCTCTAAACTTCTTCCTCTTTAAATATTCTCTACCAGCTAAGAAATTATAGGCAATTTTTAAAACGGAAGAAAACCGAACAATATCATCAGCGAAAATACTCATTTTTTATATCATCTCCAAATAGGCTTCTATTCAGGTGGAAAGTGGTATTTAACCATTTCATTTTGAAATTTAAGATATTTATTAAAATTTTTTAGTTTTAAAAGAATATGTAAAATATGATTTATAAACGAATTTCCATTTCAATAAACATATCATCATATAAATCAAATACTTTAGAGAAAGTTATAACATTTCTAAAAATGCTTGTATCCTTGTTTCTATGGGTCCTTTCGCCGATCTACTATAATCTCTTTCTAAGTTTAGCACTTGTATCCCTTTTTGTTGTAGTTTATTTTTCAAGAACGCAGACATAATTGAGATGTGATCACAAAATTTTATAATGTGATTGATAACTGCTAATTTTTTACCTGTTTTTTGTTGGTAATCTCGATGGATCTTCTCAATCTGGGCTATTTTATTCTCTAAATAGAAAGGAACGGAATGATCTCCAAATATATTGTTTTTAAATCTATGGACTAATAATTCGACTGGATCAGATATGGAGTTTAGAATTTCGTCTTCAAAAATTTGTGAAAAATAGCTATTCCCAATCCACGTATCGAAAAAAGCAATATTACCTCCGCTTTCCTCAATCAGATCAATTAGATAATCTCCAATAAAAATAGAGCATCCAGTTAATATTAGATCCTTTGAATTGTTTAAACCAAGATCTCCTCCATTCCTCATATCTTGGATGAATTTAGCTACTTCAGGTAAGAAATCCGGACCAAATAACATTGCTTTTTGGAAAATTTCTAATTTCTTATTACCGCTTACCTTAAGTTCATTAAGTTCAGAAAGTTTTTTCTTAAAACTGTTGTATTTTTTAATACTTTGTAATAAATCATTATCCTCTATTATGGAACCTTTAATTTCTTCTAATTGTTTTTTAAAATCTAATAATTCGAGTTTATAATACTTTACAGCATTATCATCTTGAGTATATGAAATATAAAAATTCAATCTAGGAATAGAAAAATACTTTGAAATAATTTCAGAAGCACAAATATTTAAAACACAATGATTTGAAATGATAAAATGATCAATAAGGTCTAAGAAATTAAATTGACTTGGTTTGATTGAAAATAACCCAATACAACTCTGAGCAAAACTACAAGTACTAGCGGGCAAATAATCGAGGCTCGCATCCATTAATTCATCATTTCCCGCAAAAATGAGATTCAATGGAATGAATCCTGCCGCATCAACTAATTCTTCCGGAATATTATCATGCGCCATGAATGCGATAATTTTCTTCCCTTCTTGTTTTTTCTCTTTTAAGAAACCATGAATTTCAGTTAATAATTCTAAATTATCCATTTTTACAATCAAAATAAAGTATTTTTTTTAAATTTT
>CAZRKO010000156.1:0-4744 GCA_964600445.1 uncultured archaeon | reverse complement strand
ATTTTTCCGATATTATTAAGATCGCTTGCTTTACTCATTAAATCTCCTAGTTGATCATCAATTTGTAGCGTATCCATATAAATATTGAGTGCGAGATCATATTTTTCTAGCATTTCATAAATTTTACCAATATTACTAAGACTTGCTGCTTTATTAGATAAATCTCCCACTTGCTCGTAAAGCTTAACAGCTTTTTCATAATTTTCAAGCGCCATATCAATATCTTCCATTTGTAAATATATTGAACCAACCTTAGTTGAAAGTAAAGCAACTTTCGAGTAATCACCAATATCACTAGCTATAGTTAATCCCATTTTATATCTATTTAAAGCAGCATTAAATTCGCCACGAGAAGCATAAATCATTCCGATATTATTGAGATAAATAATCTTCATTAGAGGATCTCCTAATCTCTCTTCAATTTTAAGCGCTTCTTCATACTTTTGGAGGGCTAATTCCGATTCTCCTTTAGCAAGATAGACTGAACCAACGTTATTAAGACATCCTGCCTTTTTCGCAAGATCGCCCAGCTGCTCAGCAATTAGGATAGTTTCTTCATATTTCTCCATTGCAGCTTCATAATTTTGATGTTCATCGTAAATCCTGCCTATGTTATTGAGGAGTATAATTCTTCCATAAAGATCTCCTAACTGATCAACAATATGGAGAGATTCCTCATAGTTCTTAAGTGCTGCATCAAAATTTTCATGAGCTCCATATATCATTCCTATATTATTGAGAAGTGCCGATTTTCGCCCAAGGTCTCCTAACTGTTCAGTAATACGTAGAGCTTCCTCATATCGTTTAAGTGCCAAATCAAATTCCCCCTGTATTTCATGAATCCTGCCAATGTTATTTAAATCAGCAGTTTTGCCTACTAGGTCTCCGATTTGGTCACTTATCTGTAAAGCATTTTCATATTTTTCAAGAGCATCGTCATATTTACCTAACGTAAGGTATACTGATCCAATGTTGTTTAAATCTGTCGTTTTACCAGCTAGGTTCTCTAATTTTTCGTCAATAAATAATGATTCTTTGTAATTATCTAAAGCTTTATCATAATTTCCTTTTATATGGTTAATCATTCCTAAAAAATTTAGGAAAGTTGATTTGCTTGCGATATCGCTGATATTCTCTGCCAAATTTTTACCTTTTTCTGAGCATCTAACTGTTGAATCAATTTGTTTTAAAAAATAAAATATTTGACATGCTAATCTATATTTTTCAATTAAAGGTAAACCATTATACAGAGGTTTGACCCATTCATGGAAACGCGGGATATCAGATACGGTTTGTGCCAGCTTTAAATTATGTATTGAAATATTAGATAATAAAATGTTCCATAAGGCGTTTTTAATAATATTTCCAGTATGGCTATTTATTAAAAAGACCTCAAATTCTCCGCGTGCGCTAATTTCAGCTAATAATTGTTCAGACCGAGAAAGATTCTCTTTATTAGTAAAATCGTTTGTTTTATTGACTTTTGTAATTTTTATCTGGTCATCAAAAGAATGTTCAATCCAGATTAATCTTGAAAGAAAGGGTAATTCTTTTAACATTGGACCAATATCAAAATCGTCGCTCCCAGAATATCCCATAATCACTAATGTACGATCTTTCATTAAATTATAAACTGCTGGTTTTTTATATGGTTCAATGGCAAAAGTTTCCCCTTCTTCACGTTCCCGTCCTAGTGCGCTGATTGTAGTTATTAAAGATTCATGAGTAGGCTCTCCAGTAATTATATTACGTTTTGAACCATGAATTTTAAATAAAGGATATTTATCCGTTTCTATTAGTCTTTTAGGTTCTTGAAATGAAAGAAAATCTTCTTTCGTAATAATAGGGTATATACTAAAATGTTGAGCTTCTGGAAGAATTTTAATTAAAGCATGCTCAATCAAATAATCAAAATTAGTCGTAATAACATAATGACTTCTTTTAATAAGATGGGCTAAGAACAGATGGGTGATGTTTGGTGATGTAACAAGTTCTAAATAATCCATGAACTTTAACTCTTCATCAAAAATACCTTGTATTTTTTCAATAACTAACTCATATCTTAACAATTTAAGAGACAATAAATTTTCTATTTCCTCAGGAGGAGCACAAAAATCCAACATTGACTTCACAATTTCCCGAGCAGAGGGCATATTTGTTGGAGCATCCATAGACACTCCTGCACCAACTAGAAAAGTGTATTTTTTCTCGGGACTAAAGAGATCTTCTAGTTTACCATGAAATGTTTCAAATAATTGAAAATTATTCATATGTAATTACCTTAACTATCTATTTTATGAAGCTTCGATATTTTTTTAGTTTTAAAACTCTTAAAAAGAATATTAATTAAATATTGCTATACTCTTAAAAACTCTAGTATATATATCTACATAAGAATTTTAAAAAAAAGATTTATGCTGATTAAAATAAATTTTTAAAAAACCACTTTTATTATTATGTATAGAAGAATATATTAATAAAAGTCTATTTCAACTAACAAGGAGACATAATATTGAATAAAGAGGAATTTAACGAGAGGATACGCAACAACTCTAATCATCTGAATTCACTTGGCGGTTATGAAATTATATGCGAATCCTTAGTATATAAAATCTATGATATTTATGGTAAAAATATGCTACTTTCCATGCTATATCAAATAGGTGCTGGACCTGGAGAAGTTATCGCAAACCGAATAAAAACAAAATATAACAAAGATGAATTTGAAATTTTAGAAGCGATGGAAATTTTGCTTAAAGAATTAAAAGATTTTTATGCTATTCAAGTAAGAAAAATCGAGGAACATGATAATATGCTTAGAATGATTAT
Organism: uncultured archaeon; assembly: GCA_964600445.1. Classification (GTDB taxonomy): domain Archaea; phylum Asgardarchaeota; class Lokiarchaeia; order Sigyniarchaeales; family SOKP01; genus LW40-45. Next base: position 1,915 of record CAZRKO010000156.1, on the reverse strand, counting down.
TGAAAACCGTTGCTTCCTAAGAGAATCTATTAAGCTAAGGAGTAAACTGGGATTTGGCAAAGCATTCTGTAGAATAAATAAAGGTTATTTTGAAAGGGCACTCAAACTTTTAGTAGGGAATAAATTAAAAAAAATTGAGATAAATTTCTTGGAAAATGACCCCACAGAAGATGTTTGTGTAGAAGAACTCAAATTCTATTATAATTCTGTTTAAGATTATTTTTTGCTAATGTTCTCAGGCAAATTTCTTATTAGTGTTTAAAATAAAAAAGTGAAAAAACACTATCTTTATCAATTGTTATAATTCAAAATGCATTTTTATTAGAAGAATAAATATTTAACATTGTGAAATTCATGGATTTTAATTAATAAAAAATCAAACCATAATTTATAGAAAAGATCAACTAATTGAAAATTTTTAATTTTAAAAAAAATAATACTAATTATTGAAAATTTAAGAATTCTTAAAAAAAATTTAAAAAAGGTTTAGAAAAAATGGCTGAATATCAGCATATCATAATTGATTGGCCTAAAAGTAAAGAAGGTGGGACAATAGATGGAAATTACGCCGTAATTTCAATCAACCGTCCAGATAAATTAAATGCACTTCAAGTTTTAACCGTTAAAGAAATTGCTGATGCATTGGAAACAATGGACCTCGATCCTGATGTTCGATGTGTGGTTTTACGAGGTACTAAAGATTATACGAAAAAACCCGCATTTTCTTCCGGAGCTGATCTATCTGCCTCATTTGGTGAGGGAGTAAGACCTAATATCCCAATTCATATGATGCATGCTATGTACATGAGACATAAATATTATGATTTAATTGAAGAATTTCCAAAACCATTGATAGCTGCTGTTGATGGATATGCCCTTGGTGGGGGTGCCGAATTAACACTTGTATGTGATCTCGTGATTGCTAGCAAAAGATCGTTCTTTGGATTCCCTGAAATCGTTAGGGGTATTTTCCCAGCTAATGGTGGAACTCAAAGAATGGTAAGACATATCGGATTATCAAGAACAATGAAAATGTTGTATTTTGGTGAAAGAGTTTCTGCTGAACAAATGTATGATTGGGGATATGTGTCTTTTTTCGCTGAAGAAGGGGATGAATTCGAAAATCTTGTCCATGAAAAAGCTTCCTGGCTAGGAAATGCAGCAACAACCAGTTTAGCAATAATAAAGAACGCAGCCAAGTTTGGAACTCAAGTTCCTCTAAAAATCGGATTGCTATTCGAGCAACTTGGTTTTGGTGTAAATTCTGCTTCTAGTGACGTTCAAGAGGGAATTATGTCTTTCTTAAAGCGAAAAGATCCTAAATTTACAGGAGGAATGTAAAATTTAATCAAATTTTTCTTAAAATTTTTTTTTTAAATTAAATCTTCTTTTTTTACTTTTTTAGACATCTCTGTTTTCAAAAGAGATAAATATAACTATTTTTTTTAGAACTATCAGATGCAAAATGCTGAAATAGTCGAAGAAATTAATGACGGAAATTTTTATCTCAGAAAAATTTCTATTAAGGATACAGATTTTGTTTATGAAAGTCTGAAAGGAAAGACCTTGACCAAATATTTATCACTTGGCCCTCTAATATCTCAAGATCATGCAAAAAAGCTAACTAAGAATTATATAGAATACTGGAGTAAAAATTTTCAATTTAATTATATAATTGAAATACGAGAACATAATCAAAAAGGTAAAAATACTAAAAAACTGGGATCTATAAGCATATGGGGGATAAGTTGGCTCCATAAAAGAGCAGAAATTGGTATTTGGGTTAATTCAAAATACTGGAATCAAGGGTTCGGTAAAAAAGCTTTAAATCTAATTAAAAAGATCAGTTTTAGCCATTTGAAACTGAACAGACTTGAAGCCCATATAGCCCTCAACAATAGTAAATCTATAAACC
>CAZRKO010000155.1:0-4747 GCA_964600445.1 uncultured archaeon | reverse complement strand
AGGAGAACTCCGACCACAGATAGCTGATAGACTTGGATTAGAAGTTAAAATAAGAGCCCCTCGAGACCCCAGACTACGAGCTGAAATTACCAGAAGAGTTATCGACTTCGATGACAACCCTAAGGATTTTATTAAGAACTTTGAAAAGAATCAAGAGATTCTCAGACAAAATATAATAAATGCAAGAGAAATTTTGAAGAGTGTTGAAATCCCGGCCTTCGTATATGAATTAATCTCAAAAATAGTAAATGATTTAGAAATTTTTTCTCAAAGAGCAGACATTACCTTTATTAGATGTGCTCGCGCTCATGCTGCTTTAAATAATAGAAAAATAATTACTGAAGAAGATATCAATGAAGCAATGGATCTTGTCTTTGAGCATAGAATAGCATCCTTACATTATGAAATGACGCCCAAAGAAATAAAAGCCAAAATCGCGGAGGTTTATGGAAAAATACAAAAGGCTTATGAAGATCCTAAGATATACGAACCAAATAAAGATACGGAGGGACCGTTAAAGCACGATGATACCCCCCAAAAAGAATTCCAGAGACAGTCTATAGATCCTAATAAAGTAGATATTCCGGAGACAAAAGAACAAAAACTACCTCCTCCAAAATATCCCGATAAAAGAAAAAGAGAATCAAGCCCTGCTGGAGGTTGGAAAGTAAAAGATGTACCTGAAGAAGAAAAAAATGAGTTTAATCTTACGGATTATGAACTTGATGTCATGCCATTTATTTATAAAATGGAAAAAAAAATGACATCAATATTGGATAACATCAGAAAGGACCGCAAAATATCGGACTATGGAGGTCGCGGTATAGGAAGAAGGATTAAAGTTGCATCATCGCAAAAGGGCAGGTACGTATCTTATAGAACGCCCATTAATCAACCAAAAAGCATCGCCTTGGATGCCACTATTCGGAACTATTTAAAAAATGTTGTTTATAATAAAACTAATGTTGGATTTCCCATACATTTTAATAAATATGATTTAATGGATAAAATTTATGAATATCGTGCTCCATTAGGTCTTTTTTTCGTTTTAGATAGCTCGGCGTCAATGTATTATGTTATCAAGCAAATGACAGATGTCATTTCATCATTACAAAAGGAAGGGTATCGTAAAAAGGATAAACTGGCTTTAATTATTTTTAGGGGGAAAGAAGCTATACTGCTCCAGAAACCAACTGTAAATTTTAAATTGGCGTTAAATAAAATGAAGAATATTAAAGGAAAATCGTATACGCCGATGGCTGCTGCATTACAGAAATGTATAAGATTAATTAAAGTTGAGAAATTAAAAAATAGAAATATTATCCCTGTTATATTTATTCTCTCAGATTGTGGTGCCAATATTTCAGTTAAACACCCCGATTTGATTGCACAAATTGAAAATGATTACTTGCTAGTAGTGGAAGAATTGAAAGATTTACAAAAAAAATTAGCAAAACAAAAAATTCATACGGTTGTACTGGAACCTAAAAAAAGCTATGCGACCCAAGCTTTAGGAATTCATCCATATTCGGCAGAAAAAATTAAAAAGAACTTCCGCAAATATGGTAAGGCTATGGTGTATCAATTCGACCGATATAATCCTTCTGCCTTGATTTTAGAATTGAAAAGAATTCTATAATTTTATAGGAAAAGAATTTTCTAAGAATATTTAATTCCTTATTTTTCTTATTGGTTACTACTATTTGAGGCGTATCAATCGATTGTTCCTAAATGACATTTTCGAATTATCAAATGCCTCTTGAATGGTTTTGAACTTTTTAAGACGACGAAGAGTAGAATATTGAGGGAAAATGATTTTGATGTGATTCTTCTTATATAATTCTAAAATTTGCTTTGGAGATCCCCATATTCCTTCTGTTAATTCATCACTAAATAGATTAATATTCTGATTTTGAGGAATTTTACATAAAAGGAATTGAGTATCAAACCTAATAGGGGACATTGCAGGAGTGACCAATCTTCCAAAATATTTAACTTTGGAAGCACCATAATAAAGATTTTCTTTGATTAAAATATTAGTCATAGTTTCTCGGTTTTTTTGGAGCTCTTCTTGATAACGTTGAAATTCTTTTTTATTTTCCTCATTTATTGCGATTAAATTTCCGGTTTCTTTAGTTGCAAGTAAAATCCCTGTTTCTTCAAATAACTCCCGGATTGCGATTATCCAGAAAATAGATGGATTTTCATAGACTTCTTTTAAATTATTCGCGAAATTTTTATCAAGTCCAAGTACTCTTTCTCTTGATTCCTTAGAAATATCTTGTTCATCGATACTTCCACCAGGAAATACGTGATGCCCCCCTAAGAATTTGTTATTTATGTGTCTTTTAGCCATGAAAACTTCAAATTCACAATTATCGTTTGGTAAGTCGGGTATTCGCTCACGTAATAAGATTACAGTAGCAGCAATTTTGGGCTCTACAGGCATTTTGGGTTCGACAGGCATAAAAAATCAATCCGTGATTAGAATATTTATCTAAATGAAATAAATTTTTTTTTTTTCAATTTTAATCCTAGAATTAAAGAGAACTTAATAAAACTAAGAAAATAAATATTTCTTTAAATTCCCCATCTATTATTTTAATAATGGTTAAAAAATCAAAATCAGTATTAGTTGTAGGATTCAATACTCGTCCTTTAGCTTATTCTCTATGCCTCGCTGGATATGACGTTTTCGCAGTAGACTTCTTTGGCGATTTAGATCTATATCCGAGTGTAAAAGATTGCCTAATCGTAACTAAAGAATTAGAAACACAATATAATTTGATAAAAGATAACTATGGTGTTTTTTTAACCAAATTTGCAATCGATATGTTACAAAAGTATCCAGAAATAGAAAATTTAATATTAGGAAGTGGTTTGGATGATGCTTTTGAGGAACGAGAGAAAATCATAAAGGAGATAAACAAAAATCAATATTCTATTAAAAATCTGAATAATTCCTTAGAACCAATTAAAAAGTCTAGAAATATCATTTCTGTATACAATATTTTAGCGTCCAAAGGATTTAAAACTCCTGTTACTCAATCGTATGAAACAGTTAAATTAAATGATATGCTATTAAATTATCCTTTTGTTATGAAAAAAAAGTCAGGAGCTGGTGGTATAAATGTTTATAAAATTGAAAGTGAAAGTGAATTATCATTTTTTCTAAGATTACAAAAGGCTAAAGGATTTAAAGAATCAGATTGGTTAATTCAAGAATACTTGGAGGGTACACCTGTCAGTTGCACTACAATTTCAAATGGTAATGAATGTGAAGTTGTATCGATAAATCGCCAGATAATTGGTGAAAAATATGTAAACTCACCAAAAGATTTTATATATTGCGGTAATGTCGTTCCTGCTAATTTATTTAAAAAAGATAATATCTTAATTTCAGAAATATCTAAAACTTTAGCTAATGAACTAAAGTTAAGAGGCATAAATGGTTTTGATTTTGTTCTAAAAGATCATTATCCGTACTTAATGGAAATTAATCCTAGAATCCCGGGTTCTATCAGGGTTTCAGAATCATCCTTGAACCTTAATTTATTAGACTTACATATTAAAAGCTTTAATAATTCTAAATGGAATTACGTTAAAAATGTAATAAGTGGTGCTAAACCCGAAGTATTTGCTACTAAGTTAATAATGTTTGCTCCCAAAGACATTGATAAAAGTCAATTAATGAAAATTAATAGCCTTGAAAACGTTCATGATAAGAGTGAACAAAATACAAAAATTTTAAAAGGCGATCCAATATGCACAGTGCTATATAAAGGAAAAGCTTTTTCAGAATCGTACTTTGGAGCGTTAAAAATCATTGACGAAATAAAAAGAATTATTGGCTGAAATTTATAGCTCTCTATTTAATGATAGTTTTTATTCTTGCGATGTATGAGCCTAATTTACTCTCATCACCTTCAGGCACAGCAACAAATAAAATCCTCTGCTCATCCAATTCATGGAGGATTATCGAGCCATTTTCACCAGCAATTATGGAGTATTCTACATTTTGCCCTTCCAATAACACGCCAGATAAGTTATAAAGAGCCGAAATCATTGCCGAAATCACCGGTTCTGGCATAGTAGATTGAATTTTAATTGGCAATCCCTCTTTAGTTATTATTCCAAGCATAATAGCAGAGGGTATAGCTCGTTTTACTGCTACAAAAACCTCCTCTTTAATAAATTCCGAGGTTTCCACAAAAGCCGATACGTGTAGAGCAAATTTCTTCAATTTATTAATGTAATGATGTACCCCTTCTAATTCTGCGAGTTCTTTTTTTAAATATGAGATCATTGTAACATTTTCTGTTAATATGGCGAGAATCATTTTTTCCTTACCCATTATGATATTATATGAAATTTCTTGCATCAATGAGCCCATCAATGTTTTTGAGGATAAAAATAATAAACTTGAGGTTGCGGCAGCAATTTCAAGTGTTGATAACTTCATATCTTCTTTAAAGTAGTTACCTAGGAATGTCCCTCCATGAGTTCCAATATTTATGCCTAAAATGGCGGAGTCTTCGCTTATTTCTTTATCGATTAGACCATAGATTTCTGTTTGTAATTGTTTCATACTTTCTTCGGGTGGTTTATCTGCCATATTAATAATATTAAAAGTTTTAAATTTAAAGGTATGCCAAAGTAAAAAAATTAAATAATCTAAAAATTAAGTTTATAAATACTAATTAGTTTTAAATTAATATTAAAAAGATAATTTTTTAAGAACCAATTG
>CAZRKO010000154.1:0-4761 GCA_964600445.1 uncultured archaeon | reverse complement strand
GTATTTATTGAAGATTTATGGAGATTCACAGCAAGAGGTAGATGACTTTATAAATCTCTTTATTAAACAAGGTTTTAAAATAATACATTAATATCTAGCAATTGAAAAATAAAAAAACGAGTTAGTATGATTTATTGTTTTCCGCTTTCAGTTTTGTATTTCCATAGCCTACCTTAAAGCTTAATCGGCCGAGATGACGCTTGAAAAATTGGACCGATAATTTGACTATAAAGACGTGCATAACCCGGATGATTACTCACGATGCTGATAATTTCCGTTTCTTTTTCTGAATATGGTGCCAGAATAACTTCCTCGGCATCACGCGTAAGTGCAAAATAATCTCCAGCAGAAGTTAAATTTCGAAGTTGGATATTGCCTAATTGAAGCATTTTCTTAATAATATCACCATAAGTTTGCATATCCCAGTGGCTTGTGAGCATGAAACGAGCAACTTTTCGTTGATAAGCAAATTCAGATAGAATTTGTAATATTTCTGGAATAATTACTGGTGTTACTATGATAAGTGATGATTTCGTTCTATAGATGGCATCTTTTATTGCGGCAATTAATGCAGCTCGTCCTATTGTATGCCATGTTGTAACTTGACTAATTTCTGGGATTGAACTGGAGGCTGTTTGAATATCTTTCAGTTTATTTTCGTTTGTTTCAGCCAATTCTGTTCCATCATCAATGGAATTCATGAATTGAAGAGTGAAATCGGCAATGGCATCTTTTACATTTTGAATATTATCTCGAGTAGTAGTTGATAAACTATTTTGAAGTGTTTTAGCATTAGATTTATATTTATTCTTATGATCTTTGAGCATATCTGCCAGCGTCTTATCCATATCCGCTGATTCTTCATTCCAAAGATTAATTTCGGCATCTATTTTTTCAGAACTATCTTGTTTTCCAGTGGAAAATTTGCCGTCTACGTCTTTTATCCAATTTTGATTTTTTAATTTTATTGCTCCATCAAATTTATCATAATTTTTTAGGGAATCATCCTTGTGTCTATTAATAGCCTCATCATATTGCCTATTATGTTGTTTTAATGTATTTTCTAAAGAATCTTTTAATTTTATTGAGGTATCATCACAATCTTTAACTCCACTGCGTAATGTAATATCAATTTCACCGGCCATATCTGTAGCTAACGTTTCTAATTCCGCACTAATCTCATCCTGTGCCTTTTTATCAAGATCAGTAGTTTCAGTTGCAAGTGCACTATTTTCCTTTGACATAACGTTAGTTACATCTGATTTTAATTCATCTAAAGTAGTTTGAGTGGATCTAATATATTCATTGCAATCATTAATGTAGTCATCTTTAAATGGTCTCGATATTGATGCAACTTCTTTTTCAACCCTCTCCCATCTCTCAATAAACTTTCGTTTCTTTCCCTTGGTAAAGAATAAGCCTTGTTTGGTTATATCTTCTGAAAAATCACTGAACATATTAGAAGTGCTTAATAAATTCTCAAGTAAGGTTAAAGCCCTATCCCTGTAAATATTTACTTGCTCTCTTAACTTTAAATGTCTATCATCCATTTGTAAATGAATATCTGATTCAACCTTACCCGTCGTACTTTTAACATGATTTATGTGTTCAGTAAGTAGATTCGAGATTCTTTTCTTTAAATCATTAATAACTTTATCCATCCGTTCGAGGTATTTCTCAAGAATTTGTTCCATTTTGGGTTTAAGTTCGTTTGAAATATTTTGATGCCTGTCAACATGACCATCTAAATCTTTTTTAAATTCTTTTTCTAATTCACTTACTCGATTAGAAAAATCACTTAATAAATCTGCAATTAACTCAGTTAGATCATCTTTAGCTCGATTTATTTCAGTTTCATTATCACTTACAAATGATTGAGAAATACTTTTAAGCTCAGCATTTAAATTATCACTTATACTATGAAGGTTTGCTTCCAATGCTTTAGAGGTCTCAGCAAATCGAGCAGTTGCTCGATCTATCATTTCCTTTTTACTCAGGTTTTTACTATCAGAATCTTCGAAGAAATCTTTAACTTGAGAACTAACGGCATGCTCAACTTCCTCAATAGTTTTATTCTGAATCGCCTCGAGCTTATCAAATCTATTAGATTGATCAGCAAGAATATTATCCTTAATTTTAGCTATTTCATTCCTAAATAATTCTGACTCATTAATAAATAATTCAAAATAAGGTTCAAGAGGGATATATCTATTTACAATACCATCAATCTGTTTTAAGAAATTTTTCTCAACTAACATGTTAGTAATTTCTTTTACCCTAGCATAATCTATTTCGCCTTCTTCTAAAGAGAAGCAAGCCTCGGATACAGTCGCTCTTGGGGTTCTCAAATACATCAAGTAAACTTTTATATCATCTTCTGTTAAACCATATCGAGTGAAAACTTCTTTGGTGAATTCTTTTAATGACATATCATTTTTACTCCATAGTTAGTTTTAAGTCTAGTTCAAATTAAATTTAAGTCTAGTTCAAATTAAATTTTATAAGAATTGGGTTATTAATATTTTGTTCTAAAGAACTTAATAATATTTTTATAATAAATTTTATTAGCTCTCTTTTTGATTTTTTGCAAGCTTATTTGTGCCTATTTGAACTTTCTGAAACACTATTAAGGCAACAAATAACAAAGTAGGACCGATAAAAGATAATATTATAATATATCCAAGTGCGGCTTCCGGTCCAAATAATTCGAAATTCACTGAAATAATTAACACTGAGCTTGCGGCGGCTAAAGATCCCATCATGATAAAAGCACCTGAATACGATCCACTTAACATTTTCCCGGTTTTTAGTTCAGCGTTGTCAATAAGATCACTCATAATTGCAAAAGGAAACACCATTGTTCCTACTGAACTACAAAAACAAAGTGATATTAATAGAATTCCCACTATTAGAATAATTTCATTCGGCATAGGTATTAGTAATATTGAAACAAGAATGAAAGAGAAAATAGCAAAAATAAGACAGATTGAAAGAGTTTCTTTCAAACCATACTTTTCAGAAAGTTTCTTCCAACCAATAAACGATAATGCTGCAAACATAATTACAACAATAGCCATTAATATAAATTCATTACCTCTAACGGAAATTACAAAGGTGGCTAGGTTTAAAACTAAATATTGAAATGCTACAAAAGGTATCCAAAATAAATAAAAAGTAATCAAAAACAATCTATAGTTTTTATCCTTGAATGGTTCTGCTAAATCTTTAAACATCTCATTTAATGAGAGCTTCGTGTCTCTTTGTTTTGGGGGTTCTTTTATAATTATCAGCATTAAAATAAAACAGATACAAAACATCACACTCATCAATGATGCAAAGAAAACTATTTGAGTATAAATAATTCGACCAATTAATGAGGTGGAATAATAAAGTTTAGGGTCCTCTCTTGAAAGATTTTTAGTAGCGTCTCCCATTAAAACAATTGGTCCAATCGTTCCGATAATAGTTCCTAAAATCATCATTATCATATTTATCATTGAAATTTTAACTCGATTCTGCTCTTCTGTGCTCAATTCTGGAAGTAAGGAATAAATTATTGGTTGAAATGCAGCAATCATTATTCTAAAAGTAAATCCAAATATTATTAGCCAAAATATAAGGGGCAAAAACATTTCACCATACGAGCCAGTAGGTATCGGTGGAATCCAAATGAAAATAAAACTAATGGCAAGTATAGGGCCAGAAAATAAAAGTAATTTTTTCTTACCTATTTTATCAGCTATTACACCCCAAATCGCACAGAATACCGCATAAACGAAAATTGTTGCTGAATAAATAGCACCAACGATTAATGGAGGCTGACCCATTATGTTAATATAAAAAAATAACGTGAAGAATACTGTTATTGCCAATAAAGCAGTTAAACCCATATTTGGTAATGTATATATTATTGCTTTCCCTGTTGATAATGTTCTTAGCTCTTTTATGGTAGTTTTATCGTTAAAATCAGATTTCTTTTCTGACATCTTTAGAGTTGACAACTTAGCAAATTAGTAAAATAAGTAATTAATACGATTATAAAAAGATATGATATAGATTTTTTAAACTAAAAATAGAGTCATTTCTAGGAATTGACCATCTAACCCTATATCGGGTTTATGTTCCTAAATTAATAAAAAAAAGATTTTGATATGGGGAAAAGTATTCCTCAATCCTTTTTAAATCAATTTTATTCTATTTTTTTAAGGTGTAAAAATTTATGAAAAAAAATATAAAAAATATCGTTTTTTCTTTCTTGATATTTTCAATGCTATTTTCTACAATTATGGTCTATAACACTACTGCTGTGAATGCTGTTAGTGATGATGATCAAATCAATATTGATGACGGAGATGATGTTCAAGAACAGATTCGTGCAAATGAACGGATAAGATTTCGATTTAGAAAAAGAACGAAAATAACTGTTGAGTCTAATGAAAAAGCAAATATCTCAATTGACTGTGATGCTAAGAGTATTGGAGATAAAGATTTTGAAATTGAAATTGAATCAGATGATGAACATAATTTGACAATGAAATTTAGAGAAGAAAAAAATAGTATTGGACTTCAAAATGGAAACACTTATACGGCAAGAGATCGAAACCGCTATAGATATGGGGAAGGTTTCGTAGCTGAGATAGATTCCAGTGAAGATGATATTGAAGCAAAACTTAGAATAGAGGAAACTGAAGAAAATAGAGGCGGAACATGGGCATATTACGATAAGAAAAACGAAGAATGGGTTACCGTTGAAACAACCTC
>CAZRKO010000153.1:0-4781 GCA_964600445.1 uncultured archaeon | reverse complement strand
TATCGTGAATATCTTTTTTAACTTTAATTTTTTACCTAATTCATTGTTTTAAGTTAAAGTCATAGAAGATTTTCGGTTTGATCAATAAATCTTTTAAAGTAACAAAATTACAATTACTTTATTGAAGCGGCAAAACTACTAATTGAACTTGAGAAAGAGGATTTAAGAATCCTACAGGCTATAGAAATTGGAATGAAGAGATCAGAATTTGTAAAAGTCAACGACATCAAATTTTATTCTCGATATAAAATGGAAGAAACTCTTTTTCGTTTAAAGAAAGTACATAAATTTAGTTTAATAATTCGAGACTCTTCTAAAAGTGAAATTGGATACATTCTTAATTCTATAGGATATGATTTATTAGCGCTACATACTTTAGTAGAGAAGAATATCATAAGCCAATTGGGGCCAATAATAGGAAAGGGAAAGGAATCTGATGTATATAGCTGTATGGATGATGAAGAAAATATTTATGCTCTAAAGATTTATCGTATGGGCAGAACGAGTTTCAAAAACATTAAAAAATATAGAGATCTAATTGGAGAAAGAGCACATTTTTCATGGCTTTATGTAAATAGACTTGCTGCTAAAAAAGAATATGAAGCGTTAAAAAAAATATACGATCTTGATTTAAATACACCTAAACCAATTGGATATAATCGACATGCTGTTGTAATGGAATATCTAAGGGGAAAAGAACTATTTTATTATAAAAATATTGATGACCCGCTTTATATTTTTAACAAAATAATTAATCAAGCAAGAATCATTTATCAAAAAGCTAATATGATCCATGGAGATCTTGGTGAATTTAACATAGTGATAGATGAGTTCGGCAATATTCTAATAATAGATTGGATGCAATGGATTCCAAGTGATCATCCAAATGCCCGTATTATTCTAAAAAGAGATATTGAGAATGTATGCAACTATTTTAAAAAAAAGTTTAATATTATGAGTAATGTAGATGAGATTATTTCATCTTTTTATTATCAAAAAAAGAAAAAAAGGTTCCTATTCTTTTAAAGCTTTTCCTGTAAATAAAACGTCTTCAATAGATTCTATATCTATAATTTCCATGTATTTTATTAGAGGTTTTAATAAAACCTTTAGCCTTTCTTTATTTAATTTTTTCCTTAAAATAGAAAAATTTACATCTGCACCATCTTTTACAACTCTAAATGATTCTTTTAAACCTTCAATAACATCCGGCAGGTTTTGTAAAGAAGTAAATGAAAATAATAAAGTAAACTTATTTTCTCTTAAAGGTAAATTCTCTAAATCTGTTAAAATTAAATTTACATTTTTAGCTTTTTGATCCAATTTAGAATGAAACCTTTTTAACATATTAATTGAAATATCAACACCAACATAATGAAAATCTGTGATATTGGATTTTTCAAATGAGTTATCAATAACACCAAATAATAATCCTGTGCCACAACCCGCATCTAAAATTAATTTCTCATAAATAGAATTATCTTTCAAAATTAGACTAAATTTATCTTGTTGAATTTTTACATATCGTCTATCATAAAACTCAGAAGTTTGATTATATTTGTTTATGATCTCTTGTTTCTTATTTTTTTTTTCAGGTTTCATTTTTATTTTATTGATTTTTCGATTAAGTCTGTGATAAGTTAAAATTAAATTTTTGTGATCTTTATTAGTAATCTCAATAATAAATAATCAAAAGGTTTTAATTTAGAATTGTTTTCTACTAGATTAGAATCTTTTACGTTTATAATTATAATTAATTTATTTTGTTAAAGGTAAACAATTAATATGTCGAGAAATAACTCACAACCAAAATCTAAAAATCCGTTACACATCCTTCAAAATGCTCAGCAATCAAAGATCTTACTGAGATTAAAGGACGGCACAGAATATCGTGGAATGTTAAAGGAAATTGATGCCTATATGAATATGATTTTGGAAGATGCTACTGAAATCATGGATGGCTCCCCTGTGGCGAAGTATAACGAAATATTTATTAGGGGTAATAATCTTTTATTTGTTAAGCCAGACGCAAGCGAGATCGTTTAATATTAGATAATTTTATTTATTTTGGTTACTTTTGTCAACCGAAATTTATATCTCTCAAAGGCTCTTTCATTTTATAGTTCTTAAAGGAATTTAAAATAGACTTATAACATTAGAATGAGCATATCCGTTATCGGTTATGGAACTTTTATAACACGAGGGCATTGGAAAGATAAGAAAAACGTCGAATTATGCAAAGTTCCCCATTTTATACGGATTTTCCCTAAAGGAAACTGGTTTCCATATGTCTTATATTTAGAAAATTCTTCTTTTTGGGCTTTAAAGTTTGATGTAAATGAGGAACAATTGAAAGAATTAGATTATTATGAAGGTATTCATACTGGTCTGTTTGAACGCCACGAAACAGAAATTATCTTAAAAAACAATAAAAAATTAAAAGCTTTTATCTATGTTCCAACTATAGAAACTATTAATTCTTTAAATTTGAAGCCACAAATTGATTTAAAAGATAGATGGAAAGAAGAAATTAAAAGAAATCATGAGGTACTTATGAAATTTCCAGAGTTAGTTTTATAGTAATTGTATATTTTTTGGAATTATGTCATTATTTTTTACAATCGCATAGCTAGCAGGGTTAGGAGTGAAGTCTCCCCTATAATTCGCTGAGGAGAATATTGATAATAAACGATAATTAAAAAACCATACATAACCCTCTGGAAAACACTCGTGTGCTCTAATAAGATATTTTAAATTATTCTCAACCATAAATTTATTAAAAGCCTCTTGGCCAAAAGATTTAATTCCAGAACCTCTATAACTTCTCATAAAACCTTCTAAACCAGGCTTGGGGTCGTTCCACATGATCTGAAAAATTCCTGATGCTATGGATTCTAAAGTTGTACTTTCAATATCTTTAGGTTTCAATCCTTTCAATTTTTTCAAAATATCAATATCTTCTGGTATCCCCCCATGCAAACAGAGGATACTATTATTAATGATGGAACATATCGGAAGTACGTCATAAACCGCTAAAATCTCTTTAAAGGCATCATAATTATTAAATTTCTGGGAAAATTCATAAAAAAATCCGTAGGCTTGGTTCATTTCTAATGTTTCATGATTTCCTCTTAAAATGTAGAAGGTTTGTGGTTTGAGAATCTTTAAAATTAAAACAAAAATTAAACATTCTATTTGTTTTGGTCCACGATCGACTATATCACCTAAAAAAATGACTAGTTTTGGATTATTATTATTAATAAGCTCAATTAGTTTTAGTAAAGATTGCATATTTCCATGAATATCGCCAAGTACATAAATTTCCTCGTTTTCGCCTATATTAAACTCTAATAAGAGGTTTTCAACCTCAAATAAACTTCTTACTTCTCTCATTATCTGAGAAATATCATCCAAATTTAACTTGGAGATTTCTTCTGGCTTTCTAATTAAATTTTGTAATAATGTTCCATCAATCATATATATATATAAGAAAACCTAAATTAAAAACAAATTATAATCAATTAAGTGAAAAATCTTTATATCATTATTAAGTTTCGATGAAAAATCTCACTTCTAGAAAAATTACGGCATTCTTTAAAGATGTTGTGGAAGAATTCGAAAATAAGAAATTAAATGAAAAAGAAAGCGGGCAATATTCTGGAATTGTCTATACTCCAAAAAAAATAGCAGATTTTATAGTAACCAATATCGTTAAAATATATATTAAAGATATATTTGCAAAATTCGATTTAAAGGATGGCAGACTTCTTCCAAAAAGATTTGATCTTGAGGTTTTATTATCGATATTTGAAAAAGATCCTAAAATCAAAAAAGAATTAAAACAAAGAATTGACAACCTTAAAATTTTAGATCCATCATGCGGATCTGGAAGATTTTTAATTTCGGCAGGAAATTTGTTACTTAGAATTTACAAAATACTTGAGCCAAACTTAGAAGAATTTGAAATCAAAAAAATAATCGTTCAAAACATCTTATATGGCGTTGAGCTTGATAAATCAGCTTACAATATTTGTAAAATAAGATTACTTTCATGGCTTTATTCAAGTAAACACAATTTATCATCTGAAATTGAATCTAAACTTAAAACAATCGAAAATACAAAACTTGACGAAATTCTAAATGAATCTAAGATAATCTTTAATATATATAACTCAGATTTTCTTTTAGAATTTAATCTTAATGAAAAATTTGATATCATTATTGGAAATCCCCCTTATATAGAAAATAAAAAAATAATTGATAAGAATTTCAAAAAGAAGTTAAAAAAGAGATTTAAATCTGCGTATCGATTGTTTGATCTCTCAATCTTGTTTCTAGAGAAATCGTTGGAATTACTGAAAGATAGTGATGGATACCTTTCTTTTCTAATGACTAATAAATTTCTGGCAGCAGATTACGGGGTAAAAATAAGGACGATTTTGCTTAACAATACCGAAATTAAGGAAATAATCAACATATCCTCATTGCCAGTTTTTGCCAAGGCAGCAATTTATCCAATCATAATTTCTTTCAGAAAAGAAAGTTCCAATAAAAATAATTATAACTTTATTATACCGAAATACCAAACCTTGGATGATTTGGTTAAATATAATTATGTAAATTCAGAACTTGTTAATCAAAATTTTATTAATACCCTCCCCTCAAAAGTTATTCCCATATCCGGTAATATTGAACTAATTCGATATTTATATTCGAATTTTAAACCTATGTCTGAAGTAATTAGCGATTTGAAAATCATTTATAGGCCTTTTGGCTTTTTG
>CAZRKO010000152.1:3233-4796 GCA_964600445.1 uncultured archaeon | reverse complement strand
AAAGTAAACAATGTAAAATACCATACACATAGCACAATTGCTTATCTCTTTAAATTATTAAACGATCTCATAAGATTTTCTTGAAATCTTCCATATTTAAATTAGAGGGAATACCCAGTTGAGACATTTTAAGAATGAGGTCATGCATAGAAACTCTCGCGATTTCCGCCGCTCGTTCAATGGAGATTTCTTTCATCATATATTTTTGGAGAGCAAAGTTCAAACGTTCTTGCTTTAAACCTTCGATTAATATTTTTCTTACTAATGCGGAGCGATCCAAATTTTCTTGTTCTGCGAGCTCCTCAAATTCCTTAATTAAATCTTCATCTAATCTCAAATTCATTTGTTTGGTCATTTATCTTCCTCCATAGATTTAATCTTTTTTATTCTAATAATTTCTTCTGCTTTTTTACTAAAAAATATAACAATATCTGGTTTTAATGCTTTTCGTTATGATCTCATTGAAATGCTACAAAATAATTTGGGTATAAAATAAAACTCAGGGATTACCGGGATTTTTAAAATATTATTGAAAGATTTTTATCATCAAAATAATTTTTAAAAATAATTAAATAATTTGTTAGTTCATTAAAAAATGTCGACAGATAAAGTAAAGAATCGTTGGATTGTAGTAATTGGAGCAATTTTAATCCAATTAGCTTTAGGTACTATATATTCATGGGGGACAATGACGATTTTCGTGAGCCCTTATTTAAATCAACCGCCTGAAGTAACTGTGTATGTGTTCGGAGTGGGACTATTAGCTTTCGCTGTTACAATGATATTTGCAGGGAAACTACAGCAACAATATGGCCCAAAGAAAATTGCTATTTTAGGAGGGATATTAATGGCTAGTGGTGTAATTTTATCATCCCTCATGACGAGTTTAGTAGGCTTGTTAATAACTTACGGAATACTTTTTGGGATAGGAATCGGTTTCGGTTATGTATGTCCCATTGCATGCGCCAATAAATGGTTTCCAGATAAGAAAGGACTCATCAATGGAGTCGCTGTGGCGGGTTTTGGAGCAGGGGCATTTATTTTTAATTTTTTAATAAGAGCATTTGTTGCCATTAGCATACCTATAATGTTTATTCTCTTGGGAATCATTTATTTTATATTGGTCTTTATAGGTGCTTTGACCTTGAATAATCCTCCTGACGGTTGGATGCCAAAAGGATGGACACCTCCACCACCATCAGTAGAGAGTGGTATTTCTGGATTGGAATTTGAAAGAAGCAAAATGGTTAAGCTTCCACAATTCTGGATGTTATGGAGCATGTTCGTATTAAGTGCGATATCTGGTCTGATGGTTATTGGCTGTTTTGCTGCGTTTTCAAGATCAGATCCCTCTTATGTAATCTCCACAGCTGATTTTGTCTTAATTGGAAGCCTTGCAGCTTTATTTAATGGTGCTGGAAGAATTTTCTGGGGTAAACTCGCTGATCTGGTGAATTATAAAAGAGCTATGATCTTAATGTTTGTTGTACAAGCAATCCTTATGTTAATTTATTTTAGCACGAATGTAAATGAAGTTTATTTCTTGATAATTACATGTACCAT
>CAZRKO010000152.1:0-3133 GCA_964600445.1 uncultured archaeon | reverse complement strand
TTCTTTTAATGTTGACAACTCATCCTCTAATTCAGAAATCCTTCTTTTTAATTTGGCGTTTTCTTCTAAATAATCGGTAGCTGTTTTGGGCGCCATCATATCCTGATACACTGTTTTTCCAACTGCTAACTCATCTGCCGATTTTTTACCCAAAATTCTATCTTTCCTCTTCTGTAATCCGTCTATGGTTTGTTCGGAAAGAAAATCAAGTACGTTGAAGCCCACCCCTCCATGCTTAGTTGTTCTCTTTCTCACTTTAACAAAGAGCGGGATGCCCGAAACACATTCTCCACAAATAATTGCTTGACCTTTATCTAAACCCGAGATATCATCTTTATTTTCTTTACTTAAATCTTCAGCACTTGAAATAGTTATTCCAATGTCTCTCACATCTGATAAGTTATGAACAACCCAACTTCCAGCTTGAGCTCTTATAGTTGTATCAAGTAACTGTGGTCTTTGGGTTCCGATAACTATATTTGCTCCAAACTTTCTGCCTTCTTGAGCAAATAGTTTTACTACTTCACAGGTTTCAGTTTGTTTTTTCCCCGCAAATAAATGAGCTTCATCTAAAAACAGATAAAATGGCGGAATTTGACCCGAAGTGCTTGCTAGGTACAATTTTTTAAGTAATTTGCCCGCAATTACTTCCTGAACTTCAAGGTCTAAACCTCTCAAATTAATAATTGAACATAATCTAGGAGCAACTATATCCTTTGGGCCTAGAGAAAATAAATATTCTATGTCAATGTCTGCGCTGGGATTCATCTTTAAATCTGAAAATTCAATTATATTATCAACAAACTCGCTTGCGCTAGGGTCTTTAGTTTTAGCTTCTTCGAGCATTTCACTTTCCAAACTTTTTCCACAATGCTTACATTCAGTAGCTTTTTCAGAGACTTCTTCTCCACACCAAGGACATACACGCGATTTAGCTTGAAATGATGAGGGAGTTTCTTTTTGCTTATCAAGCTCCTCACTGGCCACCTTTAAACTTCCATACTCGCCATGTCTATCAAGGATGACGACTGGGATTCCTTTTCTTAGGAATTCCTCACAGAGAACGCCCATAGTATAACTCTTTCCCGAACCCGATTTACCCGTTATAAAAATTCTACCAAAATTTTTCACTAATAAATTAACATCAAAAGGATATCCAATGAGCTTCCCTAAAGATACTGATTTTTCGGGTGGATTATATATTCCCAAAAGTTTAGTGATTTGTTTCTCACTTGCAAGAAAAACTTCGATTCCAACATCAAAAGGCTTACTTGGTCTCTCTCCTAACACATATAATGTTCCCCTCATACCCTTAGAATCGCTCCACATGTCCACAAGATGTAGCATAAAATATGGTTCAACTCCCTTTTTATCACCATATATTACAAAATAGCTATTTCTTTCAACATCTGGATTTGAAAATACTATCTGAACCGTGTGAATAGTTGTTTTGCCCGTTAATCTTCCAATTGCATCAGGACTTGATCCTTCTTGATCTGACATTAGATAATCACATTATAAATTATTTTAGTTTTCTTTCAGAATATTAAATTTTAATTTTTATTTTTATTATAATAAACAACTTAAGATTACTATATAAATCTTCAAGAAACCATCTTATTTTTTTGTTTTTCTTTTGATGTAATAGATATTTTTTAATCATATGATAATATAATATTCTCAAAATCAATAGAAAGATTCATTTCAAATTTTTAAATTTAACAAAATAATCGGGGATATATTAATTTGAATTCATTGGATTTAACATTATCTGCGATAAATGGTGTTCCGGAGAAGATTCCATTCAATCCTTACATCATGCACATGGCGGCTACACTTCTGAATATTGATTATAATCATGAATTTTGTCGGAAGCCAGAAGTATTAGCTGATGCAATGATAAAATGTTCCGATTATTTTGGAATTGACCATGTAAATGTTTCTACGGATGCTTACAGAGAAGCAAATGCGTGGGGCGTAGAGATTGATTGGGGTAGCCACACTCCTATAGCTAAGAAATATCTGGAAATAGACGAATTTGAATCAATCGAAACCCCAGATATCTTAGAAAATATAAGGATTCAAAATAGAGTCAAAGCAGTTGAGATCCTTTCAGAAAAAGTTGGTGGAACCCAATGCATAGTAGGATGGATAGAAGCGCCATTTAATGGAATAAATTCACTATTCGGTTTAGTAAATATTCTAAAATTATGCCGATATTCTGATTGGGATAAAAAAATAAGAAGATTAGTAGAGAGAATTATGCCCGTCCAAAAAGAATTTGCAAAACTACAAATTGAAGCAGGTGCACACATTATTGGAGCAGGAGAGTCTGCTGCATCTCAAATTGGGCCCATGAGATATGAGAAATGCTTTTTGGAAGCAACAAGAGAATTAATAAATTACATTCAGAAGGATGTGCCTTCCTTATATCATGTCTGTGGAAACAATGCTCTGATCGATAAGGAAGGAAGGGATATGATAAAAATTATTTCAAGCACAAATGCTGCTATTATTGACTTTGATTATCAAGTTGATTTGAAACTGGCTAAAGAAAAAATTTGCGATAAAAATTGCATTCGGGGCAATTCAAATACACAAATTCTCGGCAGCCCAGAGTATTCACCCTTAGACGTGATCAATGAAGTTAGCAAAACGATAGAGAAAGGAAAACCGGGAGGAAAGTTCATGTACGCAGCAGGATGTGAATGGCCGTGGGAACCCTTGGAAATGTCAAGCCGCAATCTGGGCATAGCAAAAGCATTAACAGAAAAGATGGGATCCTATTGAATTGTTTTGAAAGATCATTGATTCCAAATTTTTTGTCTAGGGAGTTGTGGTTTATTGGATTTTTAATAGAAATGGATCTAAAAAGACATTTTTTATTGAAAACATTTTATATTTAAAAAATAATTATAATTAACTCAAGAAGTTATACATAAGATTATTATGAAAGAAAGAATTGTAAGTGTTGAGCTGACTCCTTTATTTGTTCCTTTTAAAGAAATCGCAAGAAAGGCAATGGGAGAAGGCGAAGGTGGTATAGGAATGGCACATCCATCTGAAGAAGAGTGGTTCGGCGCGGATTTTGTTATTGCCAAATTAATTTGTAATGATGGAAATGTGGGATTGG
>CAZRKO010000151.1:0-4823 GCA_964600445.1 uncultured archaeon | reverse complement strand
TTAAGAGAAATTCATTAGATGATGGACCAGGGATTCGAACAGTTATTTTTTTTAAAGGATGTCCATTATCCTGTGTATGGTGCCAAAATCCAGAAACAAAACTAGCAACTCAAGAAATTTCATTTAGTAAAGAAGAATGTTTAAACTGTAAAAAATGTTTAGAGGTTTGTGATAAAGGAGCAGTTGATTTCTCGTATGATTATAGAATTGACCGTGATAAATGCGATTTATGTGGTAAATGTATAGAAATTTGTCCCAATGAAGCCCTAAAATTTGCTGGAAAAGAATATGATATAAAAACTCTATCTAAATTGATACTAAAGGATAAGATATTTTATGATAATTCTGGAGGTGGCGTAACTCTCTCAGGTGGGGAACCTACACTTCATATGGTTTATGTACACCAATTATTAAAGGAATTAAAGAATGAAAATATTCATATCTGCCTTGAAACTTGCGGTTATTATAATCGAGAAAAGTTTAATGAACTTATATTACATTATCTAGATTTGATTTATTTTGATTTAAAGATCTTTGATTCAAATTTACACAAAAAATATTGTGGAGTATCTAATGAAATTATTTTACAAAATTTCGAAGATTTGATTAAAAATAATGACATAGAAATTTTACCTCGAATTCCGCTCATTCCTAAGATAACAGCTACTAAGGAGAACTTAGAAGATTTGAAAAACTATCTAAAATCTCTTAAAATTAAGAAGATTGGACTTTTACCTTATAACCCCCTCTGGATTTCTAAAACAGAAACAATAGGAATAAAAGCAGAGTATAATCGATCAAGTTGGTTAGAGAAAGAAGAGAAAGAAGTAATCAAAGATATATTCTCTGATTTTGAATTTAAAGATTTTTAATAAAAATTATTTTCTTATTTCTTGAATTTGGTCAAAAATATTGTCCAGTCTCCCACGGACACTTCCGTAAAGCCCTTCTTCTTCACTAACTACGGATTTAACTGCTGATTTTATTCCATAGTGACTTTCAGAAATTAAAACTCTAATAGGGAGTGTAAGAATTTCGTTTAATAGCATAACAAGTTCTTGAATGATTTGAATAACTCTGGGAAATTTTTCTTGAGTTCTTTCTATCATAGATTGTTCTGAGGGGATTAATTCGTCTTCTCTTTCCCTTTTCAATTCTTCCCATATGTTTTCTCCCAATTCAGAAAAATCGATGCCTAAGTTTTCAAAAGCAATTTGAGCTCCTTCAAAAATAAACGTAATCGTATCTTTTCCCGAAAACTTTTTCATATTTTCGACCATTTCTGGTGGGGCAAGTCCATCTAAAAAACTTACAAATAATTGATTATAATCACCAACGACGTCTAATGGTATGAACAACAGCACCATTTCTTTAAGATGTTTAAATGCATAACCAGCTACTTTAGCAAAAGTCTCGTTTTTTAAAGGTTTTTCAACAAGCCCTCCATATTCATTCATAAGATGAACTATAATAAATCCAATTATTCTCATCATGTCATCTTCATAATTTCGGAAATAATCGAAAAATTTCTCAGGTTCGAGGTTCATTTTATCTCTAATAAGGTCTCCTACTTTTTCTTTGATACTTTCGAGAGGTTCATCAAGTAAATCATCTAATTTATCTAATGTAATAACTTCCTGCAACTTATCGATAAAATCTAATTTAGCTTCCTGGTCAACTTCGGTCTCGACACCCTCTTCAAAAAAGAAGGCAGAAGCTTTTCTCTCCTCTGCTTTAGAATCAATAAATTCTTTCCATTCTAAATGGTCATATACCTTGCAATACAGCTGTAAGCAATCGTCACCTTTAATAATGCATTTACTTTCAGTTATCCCGATTCTAAAATCACTTTTCTTTATTTTTAATATAAAATTAGCAACTGACTCAAGCATACCAGCCAAACCAGCTGAACATCCCTCTGAATCTTCACTTAATTTACTGAAATCAAAGGTATCTTCTGGATCTTCGCCATATCCTGCGCACATAGGATCCATTTTAATATTTAAAATGTAGTCGTTATATTTTGCTCCTTCCTTTGGGATTTCTTCATAATCTAACTCACCCATCTCCATACCGAGTGTGACTGAAAATAGTACCTCGAAATAATCTAAAACTTTATTAGGAGTGCCAGGCATTAATTTAAAAATACCAGAATGCCGCTCACATGACTCATAAGCTCCCTTTTTCCCGATTTCTCTTAATATTTTAATGCTTTGTTCCTCATCACTCGTAATTTCATTAATTTCCTTCAATATCTCTCTGTTAAGCGAAGTATAAAATAACGCATTAGTTGAATGCCCAAACACCTTTGTAATTTTTTTCATTAACCATTTAAATGTTCCCATTAGTAAGCCCCTCCGGATTTTATCTTATATACTTGAATACATGAAGCATGACCCAATGCCTTAGACTGTTCGACGTTGTATGGTTCTAAATAAATAGAAGCCATATCTTTCGATTTTTTGCTAATAAGAGAGATAAACTCTGAGACTAAACCTAATGTGATCTCGCATCCCGCAATGTTTACATCCTCATAATGATATTTGCATAATGCACAGTTGTTTTCTTTGACTCTTATTAAATCATCCTTAATCTCAATTACCACATTACTAATGAGAATTTTTTTATAAATGGTTGAGATAACATCTTTTACATTTACAGTAGTGACCATGTAAATAGGCTTCCAATAATTAAATATTGTACGCGCTATATTGCGTCCCATTCTGCGCAACCTTTTAACTTGGTCAGTTTTGCCATTTTTTTCCATAAATCGTGCTAGATGATAAATCGCATTGCGCATTTGGTTCATCGTCGCTTCTGCTTGAAATATATCTCCTTTCGTATAGTTCATAATAAGTGACTTTTATTTTATTTTAATACTTTATAGTTGAAAAATAACAATCTATTTTAAAATTTTTAATCTAAATCAAATTATTAATAATATTTTTTCCTTAAAAGATTCTCAAAAAAAAGTAAAATTAGAGAGAGTTGTATTATCTAATTTTTTATAAAATTTTATTATTTTTTATGAATTTTACAAAAACAAATTAGATAATATTAAGAAAAAATAAGGAAAGATTACTAGTGGTCGGAAAAGAAAAAATTGTATTAATTGGGGCCGGATCTCTGATATTTGGAATAGGTGCAGTCGGGAGTATATTAGCATCTAAGATTTTAGAGGAAGCTTCCATCTGCCTTCATGATATTAATGCTGAAAATTTAGATTTAGCATACCAAGCAGCCCAAGCAGCAATAGATAAAAAGAAGCTTGATTTCGAACTCGCGGCTACAACAAATAGACAGGACGCTTTAAAGAATGCAACTTTTATTTTAAATTCAATAGAAGTCTCCCCGAGATACCCGTTGTTGGATTTAGATTATAGAGTTCCTCAAGAGTTTGGTTGTAAGCAGGTTTCGGGAGAGAATGGTGGCCCAGGTGGCTTATTTCATAGTCTACGTATTATCCCTCCAATTATGGAGATTTGCGATGATATTAATAAAATTTGTCCAAATGCCTTTCTTATTAATCTTTCAAACCCCATGAGCCGAATTTGCCTCGCGATAAATAGAAAATACCCCAATCTTAAGTTTGTTGGCCTCTGCCATGAATATCACCATTTTTTACCAATTCTAAAAAATATCCTAGGTACACCGCTTTCAAATTTGGAGATAAATGGTGGTGGATTTAATCATTTCGGCGTTTTTTTAGATATAAAATACAGGGACACAGGCAAAGATGCATATCCCGACCTTCGTAAGAAAGGTCCAGAATTTTTAGCAAATCTGAAATCTTACGACGGATTTAAACTTATTAGTTTTATTTTGAAAACGTATGGATATTGTCCATATACCACTGATAGTCATTACGGTGAATATTTGGGATGGGCATGGGAAAAAGCTGATATCCCCGCTATACGCCATTTTTGGGCGTCCCATGGACGTGTGATTACTAAATATCGACTTATTAAACTGAAACAGCTTATCGAGAGAGGTAAAGGGCATAAAATTGTGAAACCTGATGATGAGCATGCTATCCCTATAATTGAAGGGATCTTAACAGATGCTAATTATATAGAACATTCTGTTAATATCATTAATGATGGAATCTTCACAAACATACCGAACGATGCGGTAGTGGAATGCCCGGCGATTATAAATAAAAATGGGGTAAATGGAATTAAATTAGGAGAATATCCGAAAGGCCTCGCAGCCCTTTTGATAACTCAATATTCAGTTCAAGACTTAGTAGTGGAAGCGGCAATAAATAAATCTAAAGACCTTGCACTACAAGCTCTCCTAGCCGATCCAGTTGTTGAAAATTATTGGCAAGCTAAAAGCATTTTAGATCAAATGCTGCAAGTACAAACTGATTACATTAAACTGGAGTGATAAAACATAAAAATTAGAGTTGCTGCTTGCCAGATTAAATGCATTGACAGTGATCGAGCTGGAAACCTTGACCGCATTGAAAAGGCCCTACAGCAACTAAATGATGTTGATATAGCCTGTTTTCCCGAATGCAGCATCTTAGGTTGGGTGAATCCCGAAGCCCATCTTATCGCGAATGGGATTCCAGGAACCGATACAGATATAATATGCGGGCTGGCAAAAAAATATAGTATTATGATCAGCATCGGACTAGCAGAAAAAGAGGGGGAAAAATTATGCGATTCTGTTAACCTAATCGATAATGGAGGCAACATCATACTAAAGCATAGAAAAATAAACCTTCTTACTCTGCTGATGGATCCCCCTTATACCCCAGGTGATGAAGTGTCGGCCGTTGATACCGAATTCGGGAGAATCGGTTTGCTGATTTGTGC
>CAZRKO010000150.1:0-4863 GCA_964600445.1 uncultured archaeon | reverse complement strand
ACTTGATTTTGTTCCATTTCTTTTGGACCAAGAATTAGAGTAACTAAAACTCCTAATTCACTGGCTTTACTTAGTTGGCTTTTTAAACTTTTAAATCTATAATCGATGATGCATGGAAACTCCTCTTCTCGAATAATATCTGCTATTTTAATTGTATAATTCGCAACCTTCTCATTAATAGAAGCTATATAAATTACATCACTGTAATCTTTTTCACCTACAAAATCAGGGATTAAATGATATGTTTTTAGAAATAAGGATAACATTAACACTCCCATTCCAAATCCTATTCCTGAGACCCGTTCATCAGAAAATAGTGATAAAAGGTCATCGTATCTTCCCCCACCAAAAATCGCCCTTATATTTTCTTTCCCCGTATCAAAAACTTCATATACTACACCAGTATAATAATCTAAACCCCTAACTACGCTTGATGAGAAAGAACAATAGTCTGAAATCCCTGCTTCTTTTATGATATTTCCCAGCTCAGTTATTTCATTATATCCTTCAGAATCATAGAACTCTTTTGGAATATTATCGAATTTTTTTAATAAGTCTTCTAAATTTTTTGCCTCCTTTAATTTTAAAATTCCTTGAACAATGTATTCATCCTCAAATGAATCAATTACATATTTTTCAAATTCGGTCTCTTCAATCTTATCCGACTTATCTAGAACTTTATAGACAAGTGCCAATTGGTCTTCAGGGATTTTAAGTATGTACTTAGAAATAGCATCAATAAACCGTCGACTATTATAATACACTTGAAATTGTTCTGCTGTCGCTCCAAAATTCGTTAAGATTTCTATGGATATTTTAAATATTTCCAATTCAGCAAATAGACTATCTTCTCCCAATATATCAAAGTTAATTTGCATAAATTCGCGCATTCTTCCACGCTGCGGTCTCTCGTATCTATAGCATGTTGGAATCGAATACCACCTTATCGGCTTCTTAAGCTCTTGACTTTTTTTTGCTACCATCCGAGCTAATGTTGGTGTGATTTCTGGTCTTAAAATAAGTTTTTTGCCTTTTTTCTTTTCCACATAAAATGATTGTTCGTTTACCAATTCTTCAGAAGATTTAGCAGCAAAAATCTCAATAGGTTCTAATAATGGTCCTAAATATTCTTCATAACAATAAACGTCTGCGATATCTTTAATGAGATCTATTATCCAATTTATTTCCCTTAAATCAGGCGGGAAAAAATCTTTCATTCCCCTTAATGGTTCTTTAGAAAATTTTTTTGACATTTTATTAATATGAACTGAGAGATAATGGAATTATGATATTAAAAGAATAGTTAAAAATATTCTTTTCCTATTTATTAGGGTCAAATAATTTTTATGTATTTCAACTTTTTTATTATTATATGCGAAAACTAATGAATATGCGGACGTACTACGGGACTTGAAAACACTATTAGCAAAATGGCGGCAAAAAACAGGTGATATAGTCACTAGGGCCATGATTAGAGGGAAATGGTTAAGAATTCCAAAAAATAAGTAAGGTTATATCTCTCTCTACTTTTTTAAATCTATCTTGGAAAAGCAGAATCTAAAGAAAGGACTCATTTTTGGAATTTTCGGAACTGTCATAGGCGGCCTCAATCCGATAATTGCAAATTCCAGGCCGGAAATAATTGATGCTTACCTATTTGCAGCTATGACGGTTATCGTACAAGCTATTATTTTCTTTCCATTGATGATGGTTGAAAGAAACAAGTTAAAATCAGATTTTAAAAATGATAATATTACGTATGAAGAGATGGATTCTTTTCTATATGGTTATAAAAGAAATATTCCGCTCTTGATTTTTGCCGGCCTTAGCTTCGGATTTTGTTTCATCCTATTTTTCGAAGGCTACAAATTAGCAGGGGCAATAAACGGTAATTTAGTTTTAAAGACTACGATTTTTTTCTCTCTTATTTTCGATTGGCTTATCTTACGCGAGAAAATCTCAATAAGACAAGCAATTTTTTCTTTCATCTTGTTTTTTGGATTATTTTTAGCAGTAACACAAGGTTCATTTAATATACTTGAATTAAATATCGGTGTTTTAATTTTATTGTCTGTATCAGGTATATGGATGTTTACTCACGCTATTTCAAAGCCCATGTTAGATAAAAGAGAAATAACAACAATTCAACTAGTATGCATAAGAAATTTTATCTCAAGTATTTTTTTGATATCTACTTACTTCATATTTTTCCCTTTAGATAACTTAGAACTGTTATTGAAACCTATTACACTATTTTGGGGAATATTAATGGGGGCTGTTTATGGGATAGGTCTTTATTTGTGGTATAAAACGCTTGAAAATATCAATGTCAGTAAAGCAACGATCATAATCTCAGGTAATCTAATATTCACAGCCTTTTTTGCTACATTATTCCTTGGAGAAGTTTTTACAATTTTTCATTTAATTGGTACAATTTTGGTAATTACTTCAATCATTATTATTGTTAATCCTATGAAGAAAGAAGAATTAAAACTCTAATTTTTATAGGATTTATAAATAAGAAATATAATAATATGAACAGTTGAATCAAGTAGGGAACTTGAGATTACTTAAACATTTTTCTAATTCTTCATCTTCCTCTTTAATCAGAGGTTGACCAAGGTTATACTTTTCTGTCAACCGTCTATCTATGGCTTTATCTCTTTCAAGAAAATTTTCATAAGCAATCTTAAGTTCTTCTGAACCAAAATAATGATTGTAGCAATTAATACAAATCCAACTTTCATCAAGGGGATTCCATACCATATCAACATCAAGGCTTACAATGCTATAGAGCTTGCCTTGCTTTTTACTCGTTATACAACCCGAACCACTCATACATTTTATAATAGAACTGTTGTAAGAATGCCTAAGATCTCTTTTCAGCTTAGAGATCGCATTACTTCTCTTTTGTTGTGAAGGCGTGAGACCTTTTTCGATACGCTTATTAGTATATAAATACCCTATCTGACGTAAGCGCTCAAACTCATCATCCACAGCGAATTTAATAATCGATCGCAAATTTTTTCTTAATTGTCTAAGGTTGGGATTTCTTATAATTACTTTCTTCCATTTATTCGCTTTCATTGTTGATATATATAATTAATTAAATATTTATATTCTTATGATGTGTTAACTTTTAAAATAGTATAAATTTCTAATCACTTTCCTTTTTAGTATCGTGGAAAATAAAAACTTAAAGAAAGGTATAATTTTCGGTATTTTTGGCGCGTTCTTAATAGGGCTTCAGCCGGTTGTTGCCAATGCAAGACCGATGATTATTGATGCGTTTATTTTTGCCGCGATGACGATGGTCGTAGAAGCTACGATTTTTTTCCCACTTATGTTAATTGAAAGAAAAAAAATTAGAGAAAGTTATACAAATAATTCAATTAGTATTGAAGAATTGAATTCGCTTTTATACGGATATAAAAGAAATAAGGGACTTCTTATTTTTGTAGGATTTGCGTTTGGATTCGGGATGTTTCTTTTTTTCCTTGGCTACCAAATAGCAGGAGCGATAAATGGATCTTTAGCTCAAAAGTCTGCTTTATTCTTTTCCTTGTTATTTGGATTTTTAATTTTACGAGAAAAAATCTCAAAAAAGCAGATTTTATTTTCAGTCCTTTTATTTTTTGGATTATTTTTGGCAGTAACTCAAGGAAGTTTTAATTTATTAGAGTTTAATGCCGGAGTTTTAATACTAATAATATTAGCATGTATTTGGGTATTTACTCATACTATTTCAAAGCCGATGTTAAACAGAAGGGAAGCCACAGCAATCCAAATGGTTTGTATGCGAAATGCAATTGGGGGATTCATTCTTATTACGACATATCTTCTTTTCTTTTCAACAGAAAATTTATATATCTTTTCTGATCCGATGAATTATTTCTGGTTTATTACAATGGGTATAGTTTATGGTAGTGGTTTATACTGCTGGTATAAAACCTTGACATATCTAGATATTTCAAAAGCATCAATATTAGTCGCGCCTACTCCAATTATTACCGCGATTTTTGCCATAATGTTTCTTGGAGAAAATTTTACTATATTCCATTTAATAGGAACTAGCATCGTTATTTTTTCGATCATTATGATTGTTAGTGAAGTTAAAAAATGACTAATAATTGAGATTTCAAAAAAAATAAAATAAAAAATTTAAAATATAATTTGGGTTCTGGATGATTTAAGTGAGTTATTTATTTTCTTCTTTTTCATGGTGAAGCGTTATAACAATTCCAAGAACTAACATTGCTGTATCATCATCAACATCGGATGCGATTTGTACTCCATAGGTTCCTTTTATTTTGAACAACTTTTTACTAACTTGAGCAATTTCTTTCCCGGCTTTTAGAATTTTGTATTTCAATCCAAAGATACTTCCCTTCATAGTAAAGAGTTTATTTTCGCCCGGATCCTCAAACCAATAACTTGGTTTTATCGCAGCAAGCTTTCTTTTTAACTTTCCAATGAATTTATCGTCATCCTTTTCACCGCCTTTATAGAACGTATACGTAGTGCGCAGAGAAACAATTTTTTCATGTACTGTCAATAAAGGATTTTCCTCATCCTGAAGATCTCGCAATCGATAAGTATTACCAATTTTTATTATTTTCCCCATGAAATAGCCGAGCTTTTCTTTTTTTGCATCCATAACCCAGACTTTATCTTTCAAGGACACTAATTTTTCGGATAATATAAATTCTCTTGTCTTTTGAAGTGACATATTAATCATCTCATTTAGGTAATTTAATCTGGTTTTCTTAAGTAATTAAAGTACATCTATAAAAATCTATCTATAAGAGAAGAATACAGCTAACGATTTCTAAAATGTTTTAATTTTTTGCCACTTTCTTTTTT
>CAZRKO010000149.1:0-4872 GCA_964600445.1 uncultured archaeon | reverse complement strand
TATGATTGTTAGAATTTTCTTCATATAAAATATGAAGAGTTTCAAATTCATATCTATGAGATATCAAAACATCAATCAGCAGCATTATAAACATTCCGACAAAGAAAAATAAAAGGGCTGTAAAAAATCCCATAGAATTTATTCCCTCTTGTAGCA
The DNA here is from genome assembly GCA_964600445.1 of uncultured archaeon. GTDB lineage: Archaea > Asgardarchaeota > Lokiarchaeia > Sigyniarchaeales > SOKP01 > LW40-45. The sequence goes on along the minus strand of CAZRKO010000149.1, from coordinate 4,716 downwards.
ACTCCACAAAAGAAATGAGAATCATAACTCCAGCAGAAAAACCCATAATTAGAGAAATAAATCTTGGGCTAGGTTCTTTCACAAAAAATGAGATAACGCAGCCTATTGTTGTAGAGAGCCCAGCTAGTAACGTTAAAAGAAGAGCAAAAATTATGATTTCATCCATAGAAGATCTTGATAATAATGAGAAGACTCTAATTAAAGTCATAAATTTTGATGAATATATGCAATTTTTAAATTTAGATAAAAAAGGGGAATCTTTATCCAAAAGAGAAAAGAAAATATTATCAACTCTCAAAAAGACAATAAAATTAAGTATAGAGGCTATCAAATCGAGTTCTGCTCTCAAAAAGCTAACAAGGTTAAGCGAGAAATGCTATAAATTACTCTATTACTAAAAAAAAAATTGGTTAATCCTTAAAAAATTGAAGAAGGTTTTTTACAACTGTAAACTTTAATATTAATTAATAGTAATTGTTATAATTGTAAAAGGTTTTATTTTTGAGCGATTTAGAAGGATTAACGAGAAAATTAATGAAAAAGGGATATTCTAAGGATGAAATAATTGAAAGATTAGTTCAAGAATATCTCGATTTTAAAGAAATAGACAAATCATTGGCATTCACATATGCGAAAGCAATATATGAAGAATGTAGAAAAAGTGATACATCAATTATATCAGATCCTTTCATTAAAGATTTATTGGATATTAACAAAGCAAATGTTACAGTTGGGAAACAAGGAGTAGGGTGTCGAGGAGCTGGTGATTTTTTTGTTCACAAATTGATTACTGAACTCTCAGAGACAGAAAGAAAGGCATTTTTATCACCAACATCTTTAGATGATGCGGGTGCAGTTCGATTACAAGATTTAAGGGGATTTAAAGGAGATACTTATGATGCTAACAATTTGATCATTGTTTCCAAAATGGAAGGGATTCATTCTCGTCTAAGTGATTTCCCATTTCTATGCGGCTTTCACGTAAATTCATGTAGCTTGTCTACATAAGCGTATCGAGGGCTGCGCTTCGGGATTTATACGTTAAGGGAGCAAAACCAATTTCAATTATGGTTGATGTTCATTTAGGAGATGATGCAGATGTTGCAAAACTTTTTGATTTTATGTCAGGTATATCTACTGTTGCTGAACTAGCTAATGTTCCTATCACGGCAGGGTCTACTCTAAGAATCGGGGGAGACATGGTAATAGGAAATAGACTTGTAGGAGGTGTTGCCGCAGTTGGTCTTACTTCGGGGAAATTGCTCGCAAGGAGAAATATAAAAAAGGGGGATAGAATTCTCATGACTGAAGGAGCAGGCGGAGGTACTATTACAACTACAGCTATTTATTCTGGAAACCATGAAGTAGTAAAAGAGACAATGAATATTAAATTCCTTAACGCATGCGAAGTAATATTGAATTCAAATTACTTACAGGAAATTAGAGCTATGTGTGATGTAACTAATGGAGGTCTTAGAGGCGATTTATACGAAATAAATTATGAAGCAAATTGTGGGGGGACCATTTATGAAGAAAGAGGTAGAGAGCTTGTTAACCAAAATGTTCTTAAACTATTAGAAAAAGTTGGTGTTGATTATTTAGGAGTATCATTGGACGCATTACTTATATATTGTTCCGAAAATGCTTCTAAAAAAATAATTGAAGACTTGAAGAAAATTCATATTAACTGCCAAGATATAGGGTATGTAGATGATTCTACCCAAGTTTCCATGATCTTTAAGGATGAAGGAAAGAAAGATATTTTACCAAGATTTCGAGAATCCGCTTATACAAAAATCAAACAGGAAATTGGCGAAGATACTCCAATTTCATTAGAAAAAATGGAGAAGAACATTGAAAAAGCAGCTTTAGAAGCCTTAAAAAAACGAAGTAGAATAATAGAATTTATTAAAGAGTCGAATATGTAATAAAGCATAAATTAATTACAATTCATAAGGTTGACTCAAGCTTTTTCCAACTGAAAAATAAATTAAAAAAACACCAATTATAGCTAAAAAACCTGTGAGAGTAAAAATATTTCTTAAAAAATCTATATTAAGATAATTGGTGAGACACACCATAAGTCCAATATAATAAAAGCATAGTATCCCTAGTATAAATAACCTCATTCTTTTAGCCAACCTTTTAGAACTGAATTTCTTATAAATCTTTATACATATAATGAGAGAATAAATCATTGGTGGAATGAATATAATTAAGTAGTAGAGGAAGAATAGGAAACTCCATACTGGATAAGACTGTGTTCCATCATACAAAATTTCAATTTTAATTCCATTAGGAATAAAAAATAATGCCAACGATATTATGGAATAGAGAGATAGAAAGATTATCTGATTACTTGTTTTTGTAATTGAGCTTTCGGGATTATACAGTGTTAAATTGAACAATAATAAAAATGCTAAGGCAAAAGAGATTAAATACATAGATAAAGTATGTAATAATACGGCAGCAGGTTCTAAACTTGGTTCTGAAAATGAAGCGTAGATAAAATTTGAGATCATACTAAATGAAATTAATATTAAAAACGTTGATAATAATTGATTTAATCGATTTTTCACATCTCTTCTTAATATTTTATAACTCGATATTAAGAAGATCGAACATATCACGACGTATAATATATAAATATGAATGAATCGCCATATTGTAACCGCCACGAGAAACTTTCCCCTATTTATTGAATTACGTGTAACATTTTATTTCTTTAATATTTAAGTCTGTCGTTGATTCAATTTAATATTTTTAAACAGCAATGTAATATTATTTTTATTCTATCTCTTATCGAGAGATAATGCTTCATTTAATGAACCAGATCTAAAACCATCTAAATCTATAGTGATATAACAAAAGCCTAATTCTTTAAATTTATCAGAGATCATTTTCAATCTTTCTTCATTTAACATATTAGGGAGATCTTCTTTTAAGAATTCGATTCGAGCTAGATCATCTTTATGGAGTCTAACTCTTAATTGACCTAAATTGAATCTGTCTTTAAGAAAATTCTCTGCTTCTCTAATCATATCTAATTTCTTCTCGTCAATCATAAGATTATAGGCAAAACGGGAGGAATAACAAGCCATTGAAGGTTTGGAGTGAACTTTTAAATCAAGGAATTTACTTAATTGTCTAATCTCTTGCTTATTTATTTTAAACTCAATATAAGGGGTAGTGATTCCTAATTCTTTTAAAGCCTTTATCCCAGGACGGTAATCCGCAAGATCATCTAAATTTGATCCATCCAGAATTAGATCAAAATTCTTCTCTTCTTTAATCTGAATAATATCAGAATACAAACCTTTTTTACAAATATAACAGCGATTTAACGGATTTTTGGTAAAATCTTTATCTTCTAATGGATTTCGATCAACAATAACATGAGGTATCTCATATTTTTTTGCAAATTGAATTGTGTCATCTATTTCATCTTTAGGATATAATATTGAACGCTCAGTTACCAGCAGGGTATCTTTTGCATATTTTTTTGAAAGTATTCCTAGAAGAGAACTGTCTACTCCTCCTGAGAAGGCGACAATTGATTTTTTATTATCTAAAAGAGAGATAATATTGTTAAGTTTTTCTTCAAGAGATGTTTCTAAAGTCATATTAATCTATTGAATATATCTAACCTAAACTAATAAAATTTGAGATTATATATTAGAAAAAATCGGACGTATTCTCTTTATGTTAATAAAAAAATTTTTATTAAGATAATATATATTTTGGTAGAGAATAATAATAGAAGTTATACTATAATTCCTAAAATATTGAATGATTATGTCTGAACTCCAAGAATTCATGGTATATGAGATAGAACAATCTGGTGAAAGAAAACATTTAGATATAAATCAAGAAGACTTAGGAGATTACCTACATCCAGAACGCGTGTTCATAATAGTCAGGGAAGATCTTAGAAGGATATATTTATGGAATGGTGCGAAATCTCCTGCTAGAAAACGTTTCATAGGATCTAGAATTGCTAGTGAAGTTCAAGGAGATATGCTAAAAGAAGCAAAATTTCACCGTTGCAAAGTAGTCACCGTTGATCAAGGCGATGAAATTCAAGAATTTTTAAATGTCTTTGGTTTAGAATCAATGGAGGTAGAGGAACGATTAGAAGATATGCAATATATTCGAAATAGCGCAAGAGAAAGGATGAAAGAGGAGGAATTATTTTCTAAAAAAGTAGATATAATTCAAATAAGTTCAAAAATGGATGAAATAAGAGAACTCCTGGATGACAATGAAAATATTTTATGGTATAAGACTTCAAATATAGTATTGGAAAGTAATTGGCTAAAATCACTATTGAAAAATGTTAAATATAAAGGAAGAGTAAAAAATACTGAAAAAGCAGACGAGATTGAAATAAAAAAACATGAAATCAGATGTGTTATCACTAAAAGGCGCATATTTCTAAGCCATATTTTTAATAGATTATACGATTTTTCTAATTTTTCTGAAAAGTTTCTTAAATTAGAAGGGGATATAGCTATTTTGAATTTTAATGGAGTATCCTCATTCTATGTGGAAAAAGGTCATGATTTTTATGATATTTGGTTTAATCTTAAAGAAGATAAAAACGAAGAAAATGGTTTTCTGTTGGAGGGTCTAACTCAAGAAGAATATAATAACCTAATTGATTTATTAGTAATTTTTACGCCGTATCGGATTGAAATCCCAAAAAATTTGAAATTA
>CAZRKO010000148.1:0-4905 GCA_964600445.1 uncultured archaeon | reverse complement strand
TAATATTATATTTAGGTTTATATTTGATATTATTTTAAGTTAATTTTATCCCGTGTATTATAACACGGGTTTGAATCCTATGTAAATGAGAGTGTTAAAAAACTAAAGTGTGTTGATTATAATCTAAAAAAGAAATTTGATTTTTACTTACTCAAAAAATGTGTGAAATTTCACAGTCAACAGGAGGATAAAGTGGTAATCCAAGGATTATTAGAGGCTTTTTAGGAAGTCTGAGATATGTCCCTCGCCTTCTAGCGGGTCGATATCTTCATCTCCAAACTCACCTGTCAGAAGAGAGAATTTAAAAATACAATGATCACCGCCTAGGAGAGCACATGAAGTTTCCTCCCCCTCTACATCAATATCTAATTGTTCTAATATTCCACTAAAAATACCTTGATAAAGAAGGCATACATTTTTAGCCATTACATTTGCTTTCTCATCTGAAATTACTGGTTCATGTACATGAATATTTATTTCTTTTTTTCTAAATATGGCTGCTAAAATCCCGTAACCTAAATGTTCGAAGGTTTCAAGCACACTTAGTACAACTTCTTTTTTAGTCGATAAATCTTCTTTACTCAAATCTTCTCCAGGAAATAGTTTTTCAATAAAGTATTTCGCGATGGTCTTTCCGACCCATAAAATTATATCTTCAGCATTAGTTCCAGCAAATTCGGTAAATTCTATTAAATCAATAGGGCGAAGCATTAATAAACGTAAATCCTTATTTCCAATATATAATTGCCCCGTTTTTTCATCAACGACGATTTGGTCATCACGTTTAGTTTTTTTAAATCTCTTAGACATATTTGAATTCATCTCTCAATGTATATACTTAATAAATATTATTTATCTCGTTAATTATTTAAAATTTGTTTAAAAAAAAATAAAATTCTACTCAGAAGTTATATTAATTCAAATACTTCTTTAATAACGGTTTCAATATTGAACTTAGTCTTGACTGATGTAAAAAGTAAAGAAAATTCCCTATTCTGAATTTTATCGAATTCAAAGTAAGTGATAATTTCTTTTTTTAATTTCTCAGATTGATCTTCTGTAATTTCATCTGAATGTTGAATTAAATCAATTTTATTTGCCAAGATTAATACTGGAATTCCTAGTAAATCATATCTATTTATTATTTTCCAAAATTCTTTTTTTGATTCTTCAAACCTTCTTTGATTTGCGACATCTATCATATAAATAACGATGTTAGAATCTTGGAGACCTATAAGCCATTTCTTTCGAAATGAACGCTGTCCAGGCATATCCCAAAACGCTAAGAATCCCTTTTCTTCAGCTTGAACATAATCAATAGAGAACTTCTTAGTAGGCATAAAATAGTTATCATTAAATTCACCCGTTTTGATTCTTCTCACTAACGAGGATTTTCCTACATCATCAATGCCAAATAAAAACACTTTAATAAAGGATTCTTGATAGCGATACTCAATTTGAGGACGTCTTTCTACTTGTTCATCACCAAACCTCCTGATATCAATAAAGATGGTGATTAAGAAGTTTTCAATTTCTATTTCGTCCTCAAAGGAACAAGATTTCTCGACATTTAAAAGTTCATATAATAGTTCATTAAAAATATCTCTATAGTCATATGGGTTATCATCTTTATCAAAAACTAATCCGATGATAATTTTTCCATTAATACAAGATGTATAAATATTTAGCCCATCAATTATTTGGGGTACGGGGGTATCAATCAAGTAAAGACCCGTTGTGGTATTAAGATTACTTGATGGTGAAAATTGAGAAGATTGCGTTTTAACCTTCGATACGAGTTCCCCGTGATCATGTCCATAAATCACTTTGCTTATTTGGTCTTTATCATCGAAGTTGATAATATCGATTGGATACTCATAAATATTAAGCTGGTTTAAGTCTTGAAAATTTTTTCCTATGAAGAGAAAGATATTAGTTAACAAAGATATTCCAAAGATATTAATTCTTTAAGTGTGTTAATAATATTTTATTAAAAAAAGTTGTGAATTACACTTAAAGAAAGGTCTTCATGAATTTCTTTAGATTTAAAGTTTTCGCTTTATTTTTCTTAATTTTTGACGATATTTTTTATTAATCGAGATGCTTAGGAAAATATGGATACTATTCATTTTCGGAATTCTCTTCTGAGATTTCATCTTTAGAATCCGGTTCATCTGGTTCTGCTTCAGATGTTGGGGCTGATTCTGGAGAAGCTTGAGACCCTACAGGAGTCTCACAAATAGGACATTCAGACCATCCTTTTCTAAGACTGTACCCACATTTCACACATTCTGTCATGTCATCATCTGGTTTCCATTCTGGAATATCCAATCCACCTTGTCTCTTTTTAGATAGTTCCGTCAATTCTTCGGCAGTCCAGACTTCCATACCTTCAGGTATCCCGCTCCCTCTCTCTTCAGCTAATTTTTGTAAATCTTCCGAAGCCCAAACATCCATATCTGGAGGTATTCCTCCACCTCTTTTACTGGCATCTTCTGCAAGTTCTTCTGCAGTCCAGACTTTCAATTCTTGACCTCCGGGAGTTCTTACTGCACCTGGTTGTTGTTGGGATAATTGCCCTGTTTGTCCTACACCAGCTCCTTTACCTGTGGATGGAGCCTCACAACAAGCAGCAGAAAATCTTAATAATCCTTCAAAACAATTTCCATATTTTTTTGAATCTTTACTTTCTTCTACAAGTAATACAAGACTAATATTATCCGAAGGAAAAGGTATTGCTATTCCACATACAGAGATATCAGACTTGATGCGACCAGTGTCTAAACTAGTTTGAATTTTTTCCATGGTCTCTAATAGATCGGGCTTATTCATTAAAAAATCACAGATCGGTTCTCCATGCCGTTGATACCCCTCATGGTACTTTGCCAATTGGCTACGAGTTGATGATGTCTCTAGTGATTCTATAATTGTACTCACATATGGATAAACAAGCAATTTTGGTTTGCCTTGCTGAGATTCATCTAATTTAAACCCCTTTAGATCTAGTTCTCCCATAAAAGGCGCAAATAACGGTTTTTCATCCTTAATTTTCCCATAGATGGTCGTTCTTGAGATTACACATTTTATTTCCCCATAATAGGCAATCGCGTTATCAAGTAATTCAACTCTTTTATTATCTAACTCTATGCGAGGAACGCTCCTAAATAAAATATCAACCCAGGGTAATTCTTTTACTGGAATCACGGCAATACATGTTTTAGCAATAAGTTCTTGTAACTTTTTAGCATAGTCTTTAAGAAATTGTTTTAAATCCTCTTCAGAATCTTTATATTTCTCATTCTCTATATTTGTTTCAGCTTTTTTTAAGAAGTTTTCAAACTTTTCCTTGTTTTTTTGTAAATTCCCCCCTAGTTTTGTAATATCACCAACAATATTATCCTGCAATATAAATGTTGCGTCCTCAATTAATTTCTTATGGTAATCGGACAACTCTGAATCTAAATATTCACTTACATCAAATTGAAGATCATTCACAAATGCTTCAAATATATCTTGCTCGCTCATATCGTTTCTAACTCAATAATTTTTATTAGTTATAATTATATCAAGGAATAGCATATAAAAATTTAATTGAATAAGAATTCGGTTAAGTTTATAAAAAATAAAAAAAAAATAAAGAAATTAAGAGAGTTCCTTATTAAAATTCAAGTCTTTTGATAATTTTGTAAGTTTTGAATTCTTGCACATGGGCCCTTTTATTATCTGAATCGACTATGGGAACACGAACGAATTTTTCCTTATCATAATCATCAACGTCAGACTTATTATAGTCGGGCATGTTTTTCGCCAACCGTAATTCCTTTATAAGAAATTCTCTTACAGCACACCTAATTAATTCGGACCTAGATGGATAGAGGCCATTCTCACCGACTAACCTCTTGATTGCGTCGATGTAAGATTCTGGTACATTTACAGTGACTATTTTCATTTCATAACACCTTTTTGGGGGTTTTAAAACTATGGGTTTTTAAAATCGCAAAAATTAGTTCGGAATTGAATAACTCCAACCCTTTCCAATAGATGTATTCAGAACTATCCTAAATACAACTATAGGGAACAAAAATTGTTGCAATTGTTAAACTCAATCGCCTTATCTTACTTTTTTTTATAATATATTTTATTACTAAATAATATATAAATCTTTATTTTTTCGTGTTAATATAATTTATTTATAAATTATTTAATGATCTCACGAAGAATCTTGTCTGATATTTAAGAATTACTTATTAAAGTATTAATTTTTTTAATAACGCTTAAAACCTCAAATTTAAAGAGATATTTTTTTTTAAAAACAATAAAAAAGATTTTTTCTGAATTTATTAGCGATAAAAAAAATTGTTAGTCGTATAATTAAAACCGTTAAACAATTATCACTATATAGATAAAATTTACTATAAAATGTTCATATTGTACTTTTTATTCAACAGTTTTCGTCATATTCCCGTGAAAAACGGGAAATTCAGTTATTGATAATTCATCTTTGATGTCATTTGTGTTAAAAATATAAATATAAGATTTATAAAAGACAATTACTAAATTAATTCTTATAGATTGTTAACAAATTAAGCGATAGAATTTACAAAATTATATGTTAGTTTTAAGTTATTTTCATAGAATCAAAGGACCCAGATTATTCTTGACAAATCCTCAGAATTTGATTAATACTTTAGATGAGGAATATATTAAACAAATCAAATCATTAATGGAATCTGAAAGCACGGGGTTTTTCACTCATAATTTTTCATCTGAATTTAAGACTGCAAATTGGACTTTTAATTTAAACTCAAAATGGGCCCGCGGTCGTTCTGAATTAGCCATGATTTCTTTAATCGTTTCAGAAGAAGAACCTGATTATTCCATATATGAAAGCATTCTTTCAAAATT
>CAZRKO010000147.1:0-4909 GCA_964600445.1 uncultured archaeon | reverse complement strand
TAACAGACATAATAATCAATGGAGAAGGTGATAATAATGCTACATTTTCACATTTTATTCTTCATGATACTGAACATAATCATTCAATCTACAAATTTATGTATAGAACTGATACCGGTCAAGAGCGTACTATAGAAGAAATCGAAATGTTTACACCGAATATAGATATTGAGGAATTAATTGAGCCCCCAGATGTACTTGATCTACTGGAGGATGATAGTTTAACTGTGGAATTTATTATAGATTTCAGTATCTATATAGATTTTGTTGATATCGAATATGAATTTGATGATGGTAAAGGAATACAAACAGCTAAACTATTGCAAGAAGGAACCATCTTTTCCTATACATTTGATCAATTTCCTGAAGAAGCAACCTCGTTAACTTATAATATTGTAGCTAAAGATATTTACGGTAACGATATAGAACTTGGAAAGGAAAGAGAAATAAAACTTCTACCTAAGCCACCAACACTAGAACTCACTACAGAAACCCAGCTACTTGTTTCATTTATTGCATTGATTGTAGGAGGATGTAGTGGTCTAATATTTTCAACTATTACAAGTAGAAAAACACCTAAACGTAAAATCCACGATAAAGCATTTAAAATTCAGAAATTTAAAGAGAGAGAAATCAATGGGATAATCGATAAAGAAAGAAAAAATACAACAATTGAAAAAACGGCAGCAGAGAAAAAAATTAAACTATTAAGTGGTTTATCAGCTTTCGGTTTTATCGTTAGTTTTTCATTAGCTGAAATTGCATTATTAGTTCTACAGAATACGGCTATAGCTATTTTAATGTTTATACTCTCTTTCTTGTTGACCATTGTTTTATGGATATACCTTTCTGCAAATACAGTCGAAAAACACCTTCATTCTCTAAAATCGAAACCAATGTGGAAAGATAAAATTTTGCTCATGGGTATTAGCATACTGATTTATATAAGTTTACTAGCAATATTTATGACTGGAAATGAAATCGCATGGTGGCGTGTACGTGTTGCTCAAAATTCTATTGATTTCTTAGGATTTTCTCTTCCCAGAGCACTAATGACTGTAACTACGACATTTTTCTCTTCAATTTTCTTATTAACATGGTCTACATTCAAACAGGTTTCAAAGAAAGACAAGGAGTTAAGAAAGTCAATATCGTTAAATGAAAACCCTCTTAGCATTATAGAAAGAAAAGAAGAAGCTATACATTCAGTTATTAGTAATGTAGGTAAGAAAGGGATCATCTTTATTGCGTTAATAACTATAGTTATTATATTTTCTAGCGATTTGAGCGTATATGCAAATCAAGGATTACTTATCCTCATCCCCTTTGTAATTGGTGGTATGGCAATGCTGATGTTTAAGACTTTGATAAAACGTAGGAAAGAATCACCAATAAAAAGAGAAGCCGTAGTATTAGACCATATAATAACCTGTCCACACTGTAAGAAAGATACTCCTCTGGGAGGAAATTATTGTGAACATTGTGGCGAAAAATTATTAAAAGGCCAGAGATTTAGTGAAGGAATTCGATGTATTCAATGTAAAAGACCGAATACAGTAGGAGCATTTCACTGTAGACATTGCGGTGCTGATTTGGACACAAAAAAGAAAAATAATAATTCAGCTAATTATAATATTTAATCTTTTTGGTTAATTTTATAGATGAATGATCAATTATAAATTAACCCCATTTTTTATTTTCTTACACAATTATCCCCCGTTCTAATAAGTTGGCGTATTCAATCAGTTTTAAGTTGTTTAGTAAAAATTCACCTCTTATTTTACGCTTTATTCTTATTATATCTAAGAGTTCAGGATGATTGCGAATTTTAAAAGTTGCTCTAATGCGTCGTTCTACGGATTCGATGGTTTTTGGTCCTCTTAACCGGATAATAGCTCGGAGGATAGAATTTATATTTTCGGCACAATTATTTTGTATCGACATTAGAGAGAATAATAATAATGTCCCGTTCAGCGCGGTGGCGACCGTGCTGGACAACCCTTTACTCACTTTTAATTTATCCCGGTAAGGATTAATTGCAGCATATCCGATCTTTCCTTTATCAAACACCGTATAAAGTCCTTTTCGACCTCGTTTCTTCTTCTCTTTCTGCTTTTTTCTTTTCTTTTTATTTTTTGACCCTTTAGGTCTTCCACGTTTTTTCTTGATTTTAGGAATTAAGTCTGTTTTCGTTTCTATATACTTAAATCGCCTCTTTCCGCGTTTTTTAAAGAAATCGCTTTTCACACCAATCGTAGTCGTGATTATTTAATGATCTTCATACTTGTAATGCCGAATAATGGCTTTTTTAAATGGTTTTTTATGGGGATGGATGACATGAGTGATTTCACGGCCCAAGTTTTTTACCATGGATTGTGTGGCATTCAAGGCATCGGAAGTAATTATGGTGATCTGATGCTCCGTGTTTTGGTCGGCTTCGTCGAACACCTCTCGCATGTCTTCTTCTGCACGAGATTTTGAGACTTTTATTCCCAATGATTTACGGGAAGTGTAACCCGTAGCTATAATGACGTAAATGGAGGTTCCCTCGATTTTTAAAAATGTTTCATCAATAGCGATGGCAGTATCTGGTTGCGGTGTCAACACGAGTGAATCCAGCCCATTGAGCTTATCAATAGCCGCTTCGATTTCTGACCTGAGCGTTGATATTTGTGACTCAGACACACCGTATTTTTTGGCAATTGTCTTGTTTTTTGCACCGTCTTTTATCAAGTCTTCGTAAAGAGATTTCAATTTATCGAAAATTAATTCTCTAAATTGATAAGAGGTAGTTAAACCAAACTGTTTCCCGTTAGTATGCTTTTCTAAATGCGAACAATTCGGATTTTTACATTGAAACATTTCAACCCGAGTGTGTGTTCTTCCATGAGTCCCAAATTCACCGACCTCTGGGCTCCTGCAGGCAGGACAATAGAGTTGGATTTTTCCCAGCAAAAAGCGAGTTCCGTTCTCATTTTGAACTTCAATGGGACGCCAAAGCGATCTATAAACCTTTTTTGGTCTTCCAATCATTTAATATATTAATGATTCTTCGCTTAAATAGATTCATAATAAGATCTACAACGCTGGTATTGAACTTAAAGCAAAGAGCTGTTACCCTGCCAAATCCGATAAAATTCCTAAATGAATTCTCTATAACTTATCTCTTAAGAGGTGAAAGATAAAAAAAAGCGGGTAGAAAGATTATATAAACAAAGAACGTTGAAAACGTTTATAATTCTTCATTCATTTATAAAACTACCCGGCATTTTTTTATAAAACTAATATTATTCTTTTGCAATGAACTTTTTTATCTAAGCATTTTATTTATTGAATATCAAATGTTTTCATCTTTATTGATTAATAGAAACTAAATATTTATATGAGAAATAGCATCAATTTAAAAGAACTAGAATATATACAAATCCTAAAATTATTAGAAGTTGAATTATAGTAAGGGTAAATCCAACTTTTAACAATCTCTTGTAATTTAAATTGCTTACTCCTGATCTTTCGGCAATATTAAGAGTTGTAACATGAGCGGCAGCTCCTTGCGGAACCATATTTCCCCCTAAATGTATTCCAAAGATAAAGATAGTAAAAAGTATTTCTGGAGAAAATCCAGAATTTATTAATGTTTCTATTATTGGGATAAAAATCAAAGTAGTTGGTGTATTTGCAACAAAAGCAGACATTAAGCTTATAGTAATTAATAAAATAAAATATAAAAAAAGAGGATTGATGGTTTCAAATGGAATCTGATTAAATATTTCTCCAAAACCAGATTCCAAGATAGAACCTACTATGACATATAAAGATATAAGAAAAAATATAATATCCCATTCAATGTCTTTTAACATTTTGTGGAGAGATATTTTAGTAAACTTCCTATTAATTAAAATTAAAATTAGAGATGAAATCGCTACTGTTAAATAAAGCTCGGGTAAAATTATAAATAAAAAAACTATTATGACAATCGCAACACTGTTAAAATAAAACATTTTTTTATTTTTAATCAAGACATCTTTATTAATTAACTCTAACATAAACTTTTTTTGTTGAGGGTCAACAACAGGTTCCTTCTTGAGGATAAACCTATCCATTAAAAAGATTGATACAAACAATATGAAGAACGAAACTATCCAAAAATTCTGAATAAAATACACAGTAGTTAAATTAAAATGAGTAGATATAATTATGTTTTCGCTACTTGCAAAAGGAGTAATAATTGAACCAATTTTAACACATAAGGTCATCCCAGCCAAATAAGTTCCTGATCTTATTTTTAAGATATGACAAATACGGATAACAACCGGAGCTAATATAATAATTACTACTACATCATTTATAGTCGCTGCTAAAACTGTAGTTAATAGTATTAGGGATATAAAGAAAATTCTTTGCTGCCCTTTGCTAATTTGAAATAATTTAACAGTCAAATATTCGAGTATATTAGAATCAACGGCAATAATTGTTATTAAACTCATAAAAAATATAAAAATAATAGCTTTCCATTCTATATGAATTAGAAAAACCTCCATTTCTATATTTAGTATGATACCTGTGATTGTGGCGGATAAAAAAGCGGATAATAATGATATTGTAAGATAATCAACATTTTTAGCTATAAAGGAAATAATTACTATAGCGAATATGATGAAATTTATAATTAAAAGGGGAGTATTCATTATTTAAAACCCGTCTTTTGAAAATTAAGTATTATATATTAAGAATCTTACTTCAACGTATTTTTATAAAAAACATGAATTATGCATTTTTTTCGATAAGTTAATTTTACATATAAACAATCATTATTCGGCTAATTTTATAAACGAATTAACTATTATAAATTAACCCCTTTTTTTATTTTCTTACATTATAATCCCCCGTTCTAGTAAATCGGCGCATT
>CAZRKO010000146.1:0-4909 GCA_964600445.1 uncultured archaeon | reverse complement strand
CTAATGTAATTCCTATTCTAGAATCTGATAAGATCGATTTGATCTGTATTACAGGATTTTATGGTTCAACGAAAGATAAAAAAATTACTACATTGGGTAGAGGCGGGACGGACTTAACCGCTGCCATTGTTGCTTATTGCTTAAAATCCAAATTTAATACAAAAGTTATCTTTTGGAAAGATGTCAAAGGATTTTTAAATGCAGACCCTAGAATATCGAAAAAAACGGCTTTATTAAAGAATATATCATATATTGAAGCCAAAGAACTTGCTTTTTTTGGATCTAAAGTACTTCATCCGGTTTGTCTCGATGTAAATGAAAAAAGAAGCATTCCGTCGGAGATTAGACCTTTCAAAAATCCTGAATCGAAGGAATTTACAACTATTACAAAAGAAGTCATTAAAGATGAAAAAATAATTAAAGCAATAACTTCAATAGAAAGACTTTCAATGGTAACTATCGAAAGTGGTACAATGATATCTTTACCCGGAACTGTATCTAAATTATTTTCATTATTAGGAGATGATAATATCAATATCAAGTTTATATCTCAGAGCTCTTCAGAGAATAATATTACTTTTGGAATAGATATTGAAGATGCGATGAAAGTAAGCTTTTTACTTAGAAATTCAGATTTATTTGGAAAACAATGGTTCAATATTAAAATTGATCATGATATCTCCTTAATAGCGGTGATTGGAGCTGGTATGCTTCATACACCGGGGATTGCTGGAAAAGTTTTTACTACTCTTGGAACTAATAAAATCAATGTTAGAGCTATAGCTCAAGGGTCTTCTGAATTAAATATAACTATCATTATTGAAAGAAAGGATTGCAGGAATGCCGTCAATGTTCTATATGACGCTTTTATTAACCAGGGTTAAATTGGTTTAACTAAAAAAGTCGCTAAAGCTATTTTCTGCTACTTTTTCTCGTTCTCTTCTTCTTTGTTCCACTGATGCTCTATTTTTTAAAGCTTCATTACAAATCTTCTTTCCAATGACAACTTTTGGATTAGAAGCCCAATTCACATCTAATAACAAACATAGATAATAAATTGTAGACTGAATAAATGAGATTAAATGTCCTATATTAGTCTCATTTGGATTAATGAGTGATATTTTGGCAGATGGTACTCCTTGTTCAAGCAAAGCTTGAATTGTTGCATCTGCTTGATAATTTATGATTGTTTGAGCAGCTTGTCTATTGACATGCTCAATTGATGATTCAAGTGTTATGGTTGGGATTTCATTTTCTATAGTCCATAGAATTGGAATAACTGCGCCTTTAGTTCCCCCCAACAAATATTCCAAAACAGAGTGCTGACATATCGGTGCGGATTGATAAGCTCCCATTAACCCTTTCCCTTCCTTTCCGGTACTTTCTGAAAGTTCTTGTACAAATAGTCCAACACCGCCCTCAAGATTTCTTGAATATGGCATAGAAAATACCACTTTATATCCTTTTTTATATAACTCAAAAAGAAAGATCGAAAATTCTAATGCTGGATTAAAATCGAAATTCATGAAAATCTTATATCCTTGTTCCAATCCACTTAAAAAATCCTCTACATTGATTCCGGAAAGATATGCAGGAACAATTCCAACATTTGAAATAGAACCCGCAAACCGTCCAGAAAGATCAGGAACATCCAAAATTGGGCAATCTAATTTCTTTAAAATCTCATTCATGGTTCCCTTTGAAGATAGCCCTAAAAATTTATAGCCATTCTTTACAAATATTCCGATTGTAGAGTTGATATCTAAAGTTTCGCCACCTCTTGATATTGGAATAACAACAGAATCTTCTACATTTGTATCATCTAAACATTTTTCTAACTCTACTGCTCGTGAACTTGTAATTGGGTAAACTTTTTTCTGGGATAAATGCTCTAATGCCAAAAATGTTTGTATTGACCCTCCTGTTCCTAAAACAATAATATTTTTTAAATTATCGTTTATAAATTGATTTGAAACCTGTTTAATCTGCTCTAAATTTAAATATGTTTTTGTGTCATTAAAAAAAGGTTCATCCCATTTTTCTTTATTTTTTTCGACCAATTTTAACCCATTTTCGAGAATTTCACGCGTAATCCTTGGATAATATTCACATTTTATTCCTAAACTCATATGAATCTCACAAATTGAAAATATCTTTTTTTTCGATTTAGCTATATTTTTATAATGTTTTATTATTTTATTAATATAAACTGTTAATTATAAAAACGAAATTTTTATTTCGAAATATCTTTTAAATAACAAGATTAAAATTAGATAATTTTTATTTTATAAATATAATTAATTCAATCTATTACTTTTCAAATTAATTTACTATGTCGGATGAACAACTGCAGTTCTTGCTTCAAACTTTACATGAAAATATCGAAGGTATTAAATCTTCTGCGGTAGTTTCTGCTGAGGGTCTTATCATTCAATCAATTTTAGAAGATGGTATATCCGATATCAAACTAGCTGCAATGACTGCTACAATTTTGAGCGTTGCAGAACGTGTACTCCTCGAATTGAAATCAGGAGTTTTGGATGTATCTATATTACAGGGTAGTAACGGGAATTTTGTCATAATGGAAGCGGGAGAAGAATTAATTATTGCAGTGTGTCTAGATGTAGACTGCCGATTAGATACAGCCTTCATAGAACTCAGGAAAGTAAGCGACCAGTTAAAAAATATCATATAGTAATTACTTTTCATATTTGGTTGCTTATTTTTTCTTGCAATATTCTTAAACTCGTTAATTCTCACCTGCGATTTTGTAGGAAATACATAAGCCTGATTAAACTATTAAACCTAAAATTTCAAAGGATATTAAGTAATATTATCGTTTTTTATCTATGTAATCAGATTGTTTTTTATAAATTCAGGCACATCTGTAATTGCAGTATTTACTAAATACAGAATTTGGAAGCTTTTTTTATGTCTTTTTATGGTTATTAATTTTTAATAAAAATTTGAAAATTAATGGTCTATTTTCTTTAAAATAAGCGTTTTTATAGATATATCATAATTAGAAACAAATATAAAAACTACTCTAAAATACATGAAATGTGAAAAATTATGGCAAAAGCAGTAGAAGCTAAAAATAATGGGGAAAGTGAAAATGGAATTATAGATCTTGATTCTATGACCGTTAAGGATTTAAAAAGTTATGCTACTGAGAGAGATATAGATGTTCCATCTAAGGCTCGTAAGAAAGATATCATAAAATTAATTAAAGAGAATGAGGGGTTTGAGAGTGAAGACCAGAGTGCGAATTCTGATTCTGAAATTGAAGAATATAACGATGAACAGGAATTAATTGAAGCGTTTAATGATTTAGAAAATGAAGATGAGATAGAAGATTCTGATTTTGAAGATGTTTTTGTTGATGATGATGATTCTAATGGTGAAGATGTTGAATCAGATGGTATTCAAGATATGTCAACAAATAGTCTTGATGATTGTATAAAAGCTGTGAAATCTCTACCTGGCGTAGGAGAGGCCACATTAAACAAGTTGATAAAAGCAGGATTTAATAGTTTAGAAGCAATAGCATACACTCCTCCTAAAATCATTCAAGAGGATAGTGGGCTTGGTGAAAAGTCAACCGCTAAATTAATTAAGGCTTCAATGCAAAAACTCGGAATTGGTTTTAAATCAGGTGCGGATGTCTGGGAGATCAGAAAGAATATAGCCCGTATTACAACGAATAATAAAGAATTTGATGATCTATTATTAGGTGGGATCGAAACTGGCAGTATTACTGAATTCTATGGCGAGTTTAGAACTGGAAAGACCCAAATAATGCATCAGCTTTGTGTAAATGTGCAATTACCTAGAGAGCAAGGAGGGCTTGAAGGAAATGCTCTGTATATTGATACGGAGGGAACGTTTAGACCAGAAAGAATAATTCAAATGTCAGAAGCTTTGGATCTAGACTATAAAAAGGTGTTAAAAAATATTGTTTTTGGTAGAGCCTATAATAGCGATCATCAGATACTCCTCGTGAAAGATAGTGCTAATCTTATCAAAGAAAAGAATATAAAATTGATTATTGTTGATTCACTCATCGGACATTTTCGGTCGGAATATATTGGAAGAGGTACATTAGCTAACCGGCAACAGCTACTGAACCAACACCTCCACGACCTCCAAAGATTAACAGACATTCATCCAGATTTGGCCGTCTGCGTAACAAATCAGGTATCTTCTAAGCCGGATGTTTTTTACGGAAACCCTACTACTCATACAGGAGGTCATATAGTTGCTCATGCAACAACAATTAGGATTTTCCTGAGAAAAGGGAAAGGTGAACAGAGAATAGCTAAAATAGTAGATGCTCCGCATCTACCAGAAGGGGATGCCGTCTTTACCGTGACAGAAGCAGGGATTGGGGAACCTTAATCGGAATTTTCCAAAAAAAAACTATATTTTTATTTTCCAACCTCCTTTAGATTGGCTAAATTGTATTTTATTCTCTTGGTCCATTTTATTTATTATTAATTTTATGTTTTTTTCAGATATCGCAATTTTTTCTTCAAAAGTTATCGCTAGTACACGTTCTACTAATAGATTCGTAGATTTTATGGCTTTTTCATTATACAAGATTTTCAACACAATTCGTTCGATATTTTCAACGGTTTCCGCTGGAATTTCCAATTTTTCTCCCTTAAAAAAAGATTTTATTACATTCTCATAATCAATTATCGTATTTAAAATTTCAATAAAAATTAGATTTGAGTTTTATTACATAGAAGTAAGTTATCAGTGAACTACACCTCCCTAAAGGGAGGGGATTCTTTCTTCACAGAAAATTGCCTAAGCAAGATTCGAGAATCTTGATAGGTCTTACATCTTCTCCAAAAGCTTGACTTCCCGTCGTTCCAACGGTACGTGTATCATTATGAGTAATGAT
>CAZRKO010000145.1:0-4912 GCA_964600445.1 uncultured archaeon | reverse complement strand
ACTGCTCCTAATTTTTTAAATACTTAAACTAATATAACAGAATTGCATTGAAAAAGAAGTAAAAGATTTACTATTTAATCTTTAGTCTTACAAAAATTTGAATTTGTGGTTCTAAACAATTTAAATCAAAGAGAAATAATAAGAAAAGATAAATTTTAATTACTCCTTATTTATTTATTCAAAAGTGAAATGATGGAAATATGAGTAATTTAGGACCAAAAAAAGAAAAATACGAAAAGATTTTATTGATGTATTCGGGAGGGCTGGATACTAGCTGTATGATCAAGTGGTTACAAGAAACATATGGCGCAGAAATCTATACATTTACCGCAGATTTAGGACAAGAATTTGCTGATCCATCTAGATTTAAAGAAATAGAAGAAAAAGCATATAAATTAGGTGCTGTAAAACATTTCACAGTAGATTGTAAGGAAAAATTTGTGAAAGACTATGTGTTCCCTACAATCAAAGCCAACGGATTATATCAAGGAGTGTATCCGTTAAGTACTGCTGTAGGAAGACCTTTAATTGCAATTGAAGCTATTAAAATTGCCAAAAAAGAGGGAATTTCTGTAGTAGCCCATGGATGTACCGGGAAAGGAAACGATCAAATTAGAATCAATATAACCTCAAATGCTTATGCTCCTGAAATTGAGGTATTACAACCCTTAATTGAATGGAACATGGGGCGAGATGAGGAACTTAAATACGCAGAAAGACATGGGATTCCAGTCAATAGATATAAGAAATACAGCATTGATGAAAATCTATTTGGAAGAAGTGCAGAATGTGACATACTGGAAAATCCAAGTATAGAACCACCTGAAGATTCGAGAGAATGGACGACGGCTCCTGAGAAAGCTCCAGATGATCCTGAATATATTACTATTAACTTTGAAGAAGGAGTCCCAGTAGGTGTAAACGGAGAAAAAATGAATTGCATTGACTTATTAAAAACATTACACGATCTAGGATGTAAGCATGGAGTTGGAAGAATAGAACACATGGAAGATCGAGCCATTGGATTAAAATCAAGAGAAACGTATGAAGTTCCTGCCGCATTAATGTTAATTAAAGCACATAAAGATCTTGAGAAATATGTATGTACTAAGCAAGAAAATTCCTTTAAAACCATTGTAGATCAGAGATGGACGGAGTTAGCTTATGAGGGATTATGGGTTGATCCTTTGAAAGATGCATTAGATGCTTTCATAAATGAAATAAACAAAAAAGTCACAGGAAGTGTTAAATTAAAATTATTTAAAGGGAGTGCAGAAGTAGTAGCAAGGGAATCTCCTTACGGAATATATGATCTAAACTTAGCAACATATGAAACAGCAAGCACATTCAATCAGAAATTAAGTTATGGCTTTATTCCTCTGTTTGGACTTCAGAGCAAGATGGGTTTTTTGATCAAAAAAAAATTGAAAGAGGAAAAGAAATAGAATATCTTTATATTATTATTATTCTCTTTTATAAGATTTTTAATAAGGCTTATAAAGGATTCTATACAAATTATATTTTAATTAAAAGGTTAATTTAGATTGGATGAGATTCTTATGTCAAAATTGGATAAGTTAAAAAATACGATAACGGCTATGATTACCCCGTTCCATGAAGATTTTTCTATAGATGAAGAAAAATATCGCGAGTTCATACGGTTCCAAATTGAGAATGGTTGCCAGCCTTTAACCATGGGAACAACTGGAGAAAGTGTAACCTTATCTCATGAAGAACATCATTATACTATAGATATTACTGTAGATGAGGCAAAAAAAAGCGGAAAGGATCCATTTGTGTTAGCAGGAACAGGTAGCAATTCTACGAAAGAGGCTATTTCACTCTCTCAATATGCCGAAAAAGCGGGTGCCGACGGATGTCTTATTGTTGTTCCATACTATAATAAACCAGTTCAGCATTCTTTAATAGATCATTATTCGGCAATCGCAGACGCAATTTCATTGCCGATTATTATATATAATGTCCCAAGTCGTACAGTGCGAAACATTGACCCCGAGACGATTGCTACTCTAGCCCATAAACATGATAACATAGTTGGCGTTAAATGTGCGTCAGGAAATATTGACCAGATAACAAAGACTATAAAATTGACTCCGGATGATTTCATAGTTTTAAGTGGAGATGATGGTATGACTTATCATCTCATGGCCTTAGGTGGAGTGGGAGTTATTAGTGTTGCTTCTAATATTGTTCCTGCGAAAATATTCGAATTCACGAGTACTATGAATAAAGGAGATTGGGATCAAGCAAGAAAAATGCAATTAGAACTATATGATCTTTTTAAAGTTTTATTTGTTGAGACTAATCCTGGTCCCGTGAAATATGCCGCTGAAATTATGGGAATTATGAATAAACGCATGAGGTTACCAATGAGTCCACCGTTAGAACAAAATCAAGCAAAAATCAAAGCAGTATTAGAAAATTTAAAATTAATTTAATCTTCATTATTTGTGGTGATGTTTATGATAAAATTATTAATTTTAGGCGCAACAGGCTCTATGGGACGGTTAATTAGTAAATTAGCATTAGAAGATGATGAAATTCAGATTGTCGCGGCATGTGACGTTAACAACATAGGACAACCACTCGAAAATCTAACAGGAACCATAGACCCCGATAAGTTACAAATTAGTGATGTTAATGACCTTCAAAAAATTATCAGTGGTACTGCTCCAGACGTAGCCATCGATTTTTCAATAGCAGAAGCTACAGAAAAAAATTGTTTGATCTGTGTAAAAAATAAAATAAGATGCGTTATTGGTACTACAGCCCTAACTCAAGAATTTTTAGATGAATTTGAGAAATTGATTGGAGAAAATGAAGCACCCGCCGTAATATCCTCAAATATGGCAACAGGTGTTAACATATTTTTTAAAATGGTGTCAATTTTAACCGCATATTTAGAAGATTGGGACATAGAAATACTCGAGACTCATCATCATCGGAAAGTAGATTCGCCGAGTGGGACATGTTTGACTATTGGACAGATTATAGCCGATACATTAGGAACTGACTTTAATGAAGTAGCTAAATTTGGCAGACCTCTTGGTCCAAATAAGAGAATGGTTGGTGCTAAAAATGAAATTGGAGTTCATTCAATAAGAGCAGGCGATATCGTTGGTGATCATATTGTATTATATGCTGGACCCGGAGAAAGAATTGAATTTAAACATCAAGCCCACAGTAGAAATTGTTTTGCCAGTGGAGCTATAACGGCTATTAAATTTATCGTCAATGCTCAAGAAAATAAGATTTACAGTACTCGTGAAGTTTTAGATCTCTAATAAATTTTTGTATGAAATGTTTTTTTAAGTTTCTCAATTTTACTTTACTTTTTATTTAGAAAAGTTAAGGAGAAATAAGATAAAATTATAAAACGTTATCAGAGCAGATCGGTATTATCATCAATCTTTGTAAAGATTTCATTACGCCAACTCTTCATCGAGATCAATTAAAGGGTATCCAAGCCTTAAATGTCTCATTTTCATAATTTTATCTCATTATAAAAAAGATAAATAAACTATTAAATTTTATTGGTGGAATGGAAAAAGCATAAAAGCTATATTAAGTGATCTGGAATAATTTAATATTTTAGCAAATCGTCGTAAGTTTCAGCTTCCCGAACTAAGAAATCTTCCCCCTTTTTAATTAATACTTCAGCCGGACGTGGACGAGAATTATAAGAGCTACTCATTATAAAACCATATGCCCCTGAATCCAATATCGCTATATATTCTTCTTCTTGCAACTCATGTAATATTCTTTCTTTACCAAGTATGTCCCCGGACTCGCATATGGGCCCAGCAATATCATATTTCACTTCCTTTCTATCTTCGTTTTGAAGGCATGAAATGATGTGATGATAAGATCCATACATCGTTGGGCGAATTAATGTATTGAAACCTGCGTCTACGCCGGCAAATAATTTATATCCGTTATTCTTAATTGTATTAATTTGAGTTAAAATTATACTTGCCTCGGCTGATAGATAACGACCTGGTTCAACCTTAAATGCAGGTTTTTCCATTCCCATTTTTTCAATGGCTTCTTTAGATCTTTTAACAACAAGTTCTGTATATAATTCTAAATCTAAAGGCTCTTCCTCAGAACGATAGGGAATCCCTAAACCTCCACCAAAATCAACAAATTCATAAGTAATATCTAACGTGTCTGCCAGATTAATGATAATTCCCAAGTATTTATCAATCGCTTTATCATAATCATGTGGATTAATAATACCTGAACCAATATGTATGTGAGTCCCAAATTGTTTGAAACCATATTCCTTCGCTTTTGAATATGCTTCTATAACTTGATTATCCAAAATACCAAATTTAATCTCTTTACCTGCCGTTATGGTGTGGGCGTGGTGACCTGCCCCGAACTCAGGGTTAATTCTAAAAGATATTGTTTTTTTTTCCTTCCCTAACTCATCATGAATTCTGGACAATCTTTTTAATTGACTAATACTATCCAAATTAACCAATACATCATTTTCTACAGCAAATTTAAAATCATCATTGGTAAACATATTTCCAGTGTAAATTATTTGCTCTGGTTTTGCTCCCGCTTTTAAGCAAATATGAACTTCTCCTACAGATGAACAATCAAAACCCGCCCCCTCTGATAAGAGGATTTTCAATACAGATAGACTTGTATTTGCCTTAACTGCGAAATAGATTTGGTTATTTTTAATTTCGGAATCTAAAACTTGCTTGAGAGTTTTATAACGTTCCCTTATTAATCTTTCATTTATGATGTAGACAGGGGTTCCATATTTTTTAGCCAGATTAATAGTATTCACACCTGCAATATGGAGAACTCCTTTTTGATACTCTAAATCCTTATTTTTTAACCATTCTTGGTAATTCATTTTTGCTTACCTTTTATT
>CAZRKO010000144.1:0-4956 GCA_964600445.1 uncultured archaeon | reverse complement strand
TCAGAATACTTATATCTGAGTTATAAGGAAGAGAAAAATTATGTCCATCTTGTTAACTCAGAACTTTTACCTGAAAGAAAAGTAATATTCAAAATAACATCGAATGGTATTGCGGATTATAAAATATAGAATATGTCTATTATTTTAGAATTTTTGCCAATTCCTCAACTGTGAGGTATTTAAATCTTTTGGATACGAATTTCGAATTTAAGAAAAAGATTTCATTATCAATTCTCTCTGTTAACCATTCTATTAATTTTACAGCATATCTCAGTTTTTTTAATTTTGATGGTGTCCCTTGATGATGCTCAGTTAAGGATGGCTTAGAATATTTTCCGATAATATCATTGAAATCCATTCCTATAAGATAAAGTGTATTATGGGGTTGTAAGAGTGTTCGTATAAAATATAATATTCGATCTCCATCTGTGAAACCTCCTGGATTAATTATATTATCTAATGGTTCTACTTGAGTAGTCCCTATTAATTTTGGAAAACTAAGAATATTTTCTTTAAAATGGGCAATCCTTTCTAAATTATCTCCATGAGCATGGATAACTAGAAAATCCGCATAATTAAACTCAGTTTTCGTAATACCATCCAAGTCTGAGAAGATTGCTTCAAGAGGAATTCCCCTTTCTCGCAATAGAATGGATGCACCATCTGCCGCAAGATTGATACACTTTCTAAAGAAATCTTTACCAAATTCTCTAATAAGTATATCAACAGTCTCCTCTAATGAAGGACCACATCCATATATCAATATTACTTTCTTTTCTTGAAAATATTCGCTAAAAGAATGCAAAACTCTTTCAAGATTCCAGTTTTCACCTTTTTGATTTAATATTCCAGAAAGATAATTACGTGCTTCACAATCTTGTTGATAATTAAAACCAAAATCTCTAATGATTTTAAAATACCAATTCTTAAATTCGACGTAAAAATCAATTTGATTTTTTAGTGAGGAATTCATTTTATTCTAAAACTTTTTAGAGTAAAACTAATAAAAAACTTTTATATTTTTACTATAATTAATTCTATTATAAACTTAAATTCAATTTAATTTAAAAGGTTAAAAACATGGCAAAATGGTTTAGTAAAACACATCAATGGTTTGATGATGGAACAAAAGAAGTAGGACTAACACCTTATGCTGCTGAGCAATTAGGCGAGATTTCTTTTGTTGATGTAGAGGGACTTGATGGAGCCACTCTTGAGCAAGTAAAAATGGATGGAGATGAGCCAACCAGCGATCCTATCGATTGTACAGTTGAATCAAGTAAAGCAGTTGGGGACATCTATTCCCCTGTAAGCGGTACAGTCACCGCAGTCAATGCTGATTTAATGGACGAGCCAGAAAAAATCAATGAAGATGCTTTTGGTGCGTGGCTTTATAAGATTGATCCCTCCAATTGGGACGCAGAAAAAGGTAATTTGTCAGATGAGGCGGCTTATAACGCTTTTACTAGTAAATAGTAAATTACTTTAAATTTTTCTTAAAACTCTTCCAAATTTTTTCTTTTTTTTACATATTCTAAGTGGATAATAATGAGCATGCAGAATAAATTCATTTTAGGCTTAATTGTAAATCCAATTTCGGGAATGGGAGGTTCGGTAGGACTTAAGGGGACTGATGGAAAGGATATATTAAAGAAAGCTATTGAATTGGGAGCAAAACCAAATGCTCTAAATAGAACAAAAGAATTGCTAAAAGAATTAACTTCGATTAAGTCAAAACTAAAATTTATTACTTGCCCTGGTAACATGGGAGAATTAGTTTTAAAAGAAATGGAATTTGATTATGAAACAATTAATCATTCACTATATGAAAATGTGAAAGCCATATTTGATACTACTGCTAACCACACTAAAGTAGCAGCTAGAATCATGAAAGAAATTAAGGATATGCGCTTAATATTATTCGTAGGTGGTGATGGTACTGCGCGTGATATTGTAAGCGCCGTTAATAAAAATAAACCATGCTTAGGAATTCCCTCTGGAGTAAAAATCTATTCTAGTGTATTTTCAATTAATCCAAAATCAGCAAGTTCCATTATTATGCAATTTTTATGGGAAGAAGCTGCTCTAAAGGAATCTGAAGTTCTAGATATTGATGAAGAAGAATATCGAAATGGTAATCTTGTTTCTAAATTATATGGATATCTACTTACTCCATTTAATCCCGACTTTTCTCAACTGTCAAAAATGGGCACACCTTATTCAGACTTAAACAATCAAGAAAGAATAGCAAAAAGAATTATTGAAGAACTGGAAGATGATGTATATTATTTAATAGGTCCTGGAACTACAACTAAAGCTATTACGAATAAATTAAAACAAGATAAAACTGTTTTAGGAGTAGATTTATTATTAAATAAACAAATTGTTGCATATGATTTAAATGAACAACAGATTTTAAGCTACGTCGAAGGAAATAAAACTAAAATTATAGTTTCCTTAATTGGAAGACAGGGATTTCTTTTTGGAAGAGGTAATTTACAATTTACTCCATGCATTCTAAAAAAAGTAGGGGCTATAAATATTATAATTATATCTACAAAATTCAAATTACAAAATATCCCAAATCAGATCTTAAGATTAGACACAAGAGATCCAAAAATGGATGAAGAAATGAAAGGACTCTATAAAATAATTGTAGACTATGACGAGATAAGGATTTGTAGAGTTGAGTGAAAAGAAGGATATAAAATTTGTTGAACTGCTTTTATGTGATCAACGACTTATTTTAGAGATTCTCCCACCACGCTCTCTCCCCAAGCTTAACCGCTATAAGATATTGTAAGGAGGAGAAAGCAAATAAAATCATGATTACTCCAATAATTAATATCCTTAATGCTAATTTTTGATTATAGGAATATTTTGAGGCTTGATATAATAATAGAAACCCTGTTGACATTACGAATATTAAAATGGAAGCAACTATCCCCTCAACAATAAAACTATCCTGAATACCCGGATAAAGAAATATAGGGTCCCCTTTTGAATCTGCTCCGAGAGCAGGAGGCTCTCTATAAATTAGGTATACAACTCCTGTTTGAAGAATAAAGAGTATAGCATATATTGCGACGAGTCCTAAAGCTTTTGAAGGTGTTGGCAGCACTATCCTTCGACCTCTTATTCTTGGATAGGACATCTTCGGTTTTCTCAGTTTCTTCCCAAAAAGCCACGGGGTTCTTTTTCTGATCTTTTCAGTAATGGTCTCAGATCCGCTGATTTCAAGCTTCTCTTGGGCTTTTCTTATTCTATCTCGCTTTGACATAATATAAAATAGAGACAATAATTCACTTAATATATAATAATACTTAAGATATTAAATTATTTTTTCAAATATTCAAAAAGTTGCTAAACTAAATTTTCAAGTAATTTAATCAAAAACTTCCATATTTTTTCTACACTTGGAATACTAAGACGTTCTTCTGGGGAATGAGCCCCTTCGACTGTTGGACCAATGGAGATCATATCGAAATCAGGAAAGTGTTTTTTCAATATGCCACATTCTAATCCAGCATGAATGGCTTGAATAATTACATTTTTGTTAAATAATTCCTTATAGGTTTTTTTAGCTATTTTTAATAATTTTGCATTAAAGTCCGGATCCCATCCCGGATAATCGCCAATATGAGAAATATTAATATCTAAATCCGCTAATTTAAATAAGGCTTCTATCTTCTCAAAGATAATCTTTTTTGATATTTTATGTAAACTTCTCTGACTTGTCGTTATAAGAATTACTCCATCTTGAGTTTTTATCGAAGCTAAGTTAGTGGAGGTGTATACTAGATTAGGAATTTTCGGATGCATTGAAATAGGACCATGGCGCATTACGTAAAGCATATGAAGTAATTTATTGTTAAAATTTTCAGAGAAAACTTTATTATCCTCGAAATCTTCAAGCACATCAACTTTAATATTCATATGTGGCTCAATTTTAGAAATGCCTAATTTAATCTCATCAATTATTTGATCTATAAATTTCTTTATTTCAGATAATCTTTTATTTTCCACAAATAGTATTGCTTGCGTTTCTCGTGGAATAGCATTTGCTCTATTCCCTCCATTAATTGAATTCAAATAAATCGAAAACTCATTATTTATTTTCCATAAAATTTTACTAATTATTTTTATTGAATTTGCCCTACCTCTGTGAATATCTACACCAGAATGCCCCCCTAATAAACTTGAAATAGATAATTTAATGGGGACCGCATTATTCATATATTCTTTGATGGGGACGTATTCAAATTTGATTTCTCCAACAGTATTAATTCCACCAGCACATCCTATTGTAAATCTATCATCCTCTTCTGAATCTAAATTAATTAGATAATTACCCTCGAGTAAATCCTTATCGATATTAAACGCTCCAACCAAACCAACCTCTTCTCCGACTGTAAAAAGCATATCGATTAAAAGTGGCTCAAAATTTAACTCTTTAGAATTCAATCTTTTCATTAAAGCCAAAAGATAAGCAATTCCAACCCCGTTATCAGCTCCAAGAGTAGTTCCTTTTGCAGTAAGCCATTTATTATCATCTATTTTAATAATTTCTAATTGTAGTGCATCTTTAGAGAAATCATGCTCCACACTTTCGTTTTTCTCGCATACCATATCCATATGGCATTGCAAAACAACTTTAGGCACATGTTTTTTTGAATCTTTTACAGCAGATCTTACAAATAAATTACCGGTTTGATCAACTTGGGTTTTAAACCCTAACTTTTGCGCTTCCTTTTTAATAAATTCTCTAATCTCACCCTCATTACCACTACAATGGGGAATTTTTGAAATGTCTTCAAAATACTCCCAAAATTCCGAAGGTTCGCCTAAATCCTTTAATACCTTAGCCAAAAAAATCGCTTCCTATGAAAATATATATATGAATTGACTTTTACTATTTATAAAATAAATTGTATTTCCTTAAAACTTTATTTTTAG
>CAZRKO010000143.1:0-4980 GCA_964600445.1 uncultured archaeon | reverse complement strand
GTTCTTTATTTCCTTAAGTAAATCAATTTCTTGATCTGGTGTTAATATTTCAGTAATAATTTCTTCTAGGACATTAAATAACATATTTTTTGTTGATGATAATCGTCCTATTTGCTCACCTTCGAAGGATTTAGTTAATTTATCACAAATCTCTTCAGCAGTATCCATTGCAACATCATTACTTAAAAGAATAAGTTTTAAATCTTTAATAGAATCCTCAAGTTTCTTCTCTGTTAATGTTTTGCTTATAAAACTAGAAAAAGCAGATTTTAACTTATCTAACATTTGTTTTTTCACTGAAAATGAAGTTGTTTAAAATTGAGTTTATAAAATTGGGTCATAATATAGGAGTATTTATTGTATAGGGGAACTTCTTTGAAATTGTTGAGACATTGATTGCAGATTAGCATCCAAGTTCTGGATTTGGGTTCTTACGAAATTAATTTGTTCATTATGTTGTGTGATAATTTTATCAAGAAATTCCATAGAACTATCTAAATCTTTTTCAATGGCTATATCTTGGTTTATATGTAAAATTATTTTTCCAGGATCTTTTATAATAGCTTTTATATTGGCTAATCCTCCAATAGGAACTAAAATCTCCTCATTATCTTTTAAATTTTTTAAATTTTCTATTGTATTTTTAGTATTTACTATATTCCCTAAAGATGCGTTTAAAAGATCCAATTGACCAAGGAACATGTCACGCTGGTCTTTTAAATATTTAAATCTATGTACTAATTCTTGAGCATTTTGATTAGTTTCCATATTTCATATCCTATTCTGTATGAGATAAATCTCTTATTAGATAATCTTGACATTCGTCAATCGAAATTTCTTTAATTTCTTGAATTTTTATTTGCCTTCTAAGAAGCCCTATACTAGTGATTTGAGAAAGTGCTTTTTCTAGCGCGTCCTCTTGTTTTAATGCCCGCACTTCTTTTCTAAATAGATATTTTTTGTGATTTTTTATGTAAGTTCCTTGAATCCGGAATATTTTAATCTCCGATGACATTTTTTTTCAAATCGAGTAATTCTAAGATTATAAAAAATAGTAATTGTTTAACTAAATTTTGCATTTTAAATTAAATTTTCCATTTTATTTTAATAAGAGGTAGAGTTTTTGCTGCACAACAACTCTCACATCAGGTTGCGACACTTCAGCGGAGGGAGCTTAGCATGCATTATCGCCGAAGGATACATCTCAAAAATAGCCCAATACATTGGTGAGTCTCATCATTTCAGGACCCGTACTTGCTTCTCCAAACACTCCACTATTATCGTTAACAATCGCCCCTGCACTTAAATATGGTATACCTCGATTAATTGTTGATACATCTATCTCATCAACCTTTAAAATTGATTTAATTTGCTCAATTTCCTCATCCTTAGTAAGAGGATGTACAACACAACCATTATTATTTGCTAAGGCAATGGACCCTGGAAGATAAGAATCAGCAAATTCATAAACAACAACCTCAACATTTAATGTGTCCTCGATTTCCTTCCTTTTATTTTTCAGGAGTGAGCTAATTATCGCACCCTTATCATTACAAAGAATTAAATTTCCAAATGCATTATCAATTGATTTAAGAACTCTAATTTTTGCTGAATCCCTTAAATATGTCTTTAAATCATCTATTTCTTCATCTTTCATGATATTAGGAACGATAATACCATATTTATTAGATGCTGTGTATACTCCTATGAGATTTGAATTATTAACTGTTATGGGAAATAATGGTTTATCAAATACCGATTTCAATTTTTTAATTAAAGGTTTGAGTAACAATCTTGGAAATAAAATATAAGAATTATTCGCGACCAAGTATACTCCAATTAAACTTCCACCAAAGATTATAGATTTTAAAATAGTCAACGATTAAAAATTCACCAAAAGTTCTTTTAAAGTATTATAATTTCCTCTAAAAAACATTAAAATAAATAATTAATTAAGCTAAATAGACAACTACTAAGCCATCAATATTCTTAGTAGCCCTTACTTTTAATTTTCTTGGAGGTTTTTTGATTCCCCTTTCCCAAATTTTTTCATTTACTTCCTGTGAAATGATTAAAGATTCCGGTTTAAAATGACGCTCCATATATTCTTTAAGAAATCTAATTGCCTTTTTCCCCCATTTATTTCGAGGCCCTCGTCTTGCTTTTGCTAAAGGTATAATGTAAATTCGTTCATCTATAATTTCCTCCTTAGGAGCTTCAAGTGCTTCAGCTTCTTCGATTTCTTCAACTTCTTCTTCAAAAATTTCACTAATTTCTTCTTCTTCCGAGATCTCATCTAAGCTGAATTCATCTATTTCCTCAATCTCTTCTTCAACTTCCTCTTCAACTTCACTTTCTTCTTCGATCTTTTCTAACTCCGATTCTAAATCGTCTAAACTTATTTCTTTACTTTTTTTTTTTGCCATGAACTATCAATTTGGTATATTATTTATTATTAGATATTAATCTCTTTTTAACCGTCTATTCCTCCATTCTCGTCGGGTATGTGGACTTGATCTCACTTTACCCCCGGTTCTCAACATAATCCAGCTTGGGATTGATTTACTTTGATTACCTTTCTTAGCTCTTCTTAATTTTGAAGGCAGATCCTTATTTCTTGCCATATCATGTCATCTCTTTATGTAAAAATATTAAAAATTCTTGATTTTAAACTCTTTTTTCTTACCTGCTATTTGTTCTAATAATTTTTTAAATGCGTCATCCGATAATTGTCCACTTAATCGTCCTGATTGAGCTAATTGAATTAATTGTAGTTCGATTTGCTCCGCAAACTCAGGTTTAACCATTCTAATATTTTCTAATCTCTGACGCCCTTCTTGTGAAAGAATTTTTCGCATTGCTTGATATTTTTGAGCTACAAATTCTTTTTGTTGTGTTTCTGCTATTCCTTGTTGTGCTGCTTGCTGCTGTAATTGCGCAAGTTTTCTTCTTCTTAACTCTTCTAACTCTTCTTCATCACTCAAAATTAAACACATCCGAGATTTTTATTTTAAATTATTTAATTTTATTTTCTTAAAATTGAATATGCTGTACGTTCTAAGAGGCTTTTTCCCTCGGAAGAGAGTTTCCTCCCCTTTTTCTCGGTTTTTGTAATTAATTTAGCGTCTTCTAATTGTTGCAACGCAGCTCTGACAATTTTTCCGCTTCCTTTTGCGCTATGATTTAAACCAGAACCTCTTCTATTTCTACCCCCATAAAATTTCCGTAATCGGTTCACTCCTA
Organism: uncultured archaeon; assembly: GCA_964600445.1. Taxonomy (GTDB): domain Archaea; phylum Asgardarchaeota; class Lokiarchaeia; order Sigyniarchaeales; family SOKP01; genus LW40-45. Next base: position 1,737 of record CAZRKO010000143.1, on the reverse strand, counting down.
TTGGGCCTATCTTATTTACCTTTCTTAGTAAAGAAGCGCATCTGATATACCAAAAGTTTTCAGAATCGAGGGGTGCTAATTCTTTAAAAAATGCAGTTTTCCAAAATTCGCTTCCTTGTGGAGGGTTAATTTCAGGATATTCTTTTAACTTTTCAGCCACTGTTCGAATTAAGATTCCAGGTTCAACGACAAATATCGACATGCTAATCTCTTTAATTCATTGTTCGTAATTATATTATAATACGATATAAAAAGAACTTAAAATTAAAAATTTTATTATTTTAGGAATAAAATATGGGTTATAAAGAAGATTTTAAAAAAGTACTTTTAGCGGAACCTCATGCATTACTGGGGAAGAAAGGGATTACAGATGAATTTGTTCGTCATGTGATTAAGTTATTAAAAAAATATAAAATTGTAAAAGTCAAAGCATTAAAATCAGTTGCTAATAAAGAGAATATAAAGGAAATTGCTAGCCAGATTGCAAATTCAACCAATTCTCATTTACTAGATGTGAGAGGGAAAACATTCGTTATTTCTAAAAAACCTATTAAGAGAAAAATTTAATAAAATGCCCCCTAAAAAAAATATTATTAAAAGTATTGCCATCTCTCGTATGAATTTTTTATTTCAAAGAGCTCACGAAATTTTTCCCGAAAACAAAGAATTGGCCAATAGATATATATATTTAGCGAGAAGATACGCTCAACGAGCAAAAATTCAAATCCCTCCAATTTGGAAAAAAAGAATTTGTCATAAATGCAAAAAATTCCTGACTCCCGGCATAAATTGTCGAATAAGAATGCAATCTCGAAAAGGTAAAGGTTCTCATGTGTCTATAACTTGTTTCGAGTGTAATAAAATCACAAGATATTATATTAAGACCAAATCATAATAAGAGCTTTAAAATAATGCCTTTAATATTAATTTTAGCTGAATGTGGTTTAGAAATTATTCCAAGACAGATAAGAAATCATTCATCCGTAAAAAAGAATAGAACCAATAAAATTTATTCATCTCAACTTTTAGATAATGCACTCCATCATTCTGCTATGAAGAATTTAAAAAATTCTATAAAACGAGGTCGACCCGATATAGTTCATTTATGTTTATTAAATGCGTTGGGTTCTCCATTAAATAAAAACAGTAATTTACTATTGTATATTCACACAATTAAAAATAAAATTTTTAAATTCAATCCAGAAATAAGAATGGCTAAAAACTTCAATAGATTTAAAGGTTTAATGGCAAAACTTTTGATAGATGGTGATATAAAATATAATGGAACAAATTTAATCACTCAATTTCCTGGGAATTTAAAAATGTTAATTGAATCTTTTGAAGACCATGAAATCTTGTTGTTTTCGAGTAAGGGAGCACTAATTAAAAATCATAGGGAAATTTTTACTAAGGATATTTCAAAAAACTTAATTGCAATTATTGGGGGCTTTCAAAAAAGTGGTTTTTCAAAAGAAATTCTTCATTTATCTGAAAATTCAATCTCAATTTCAGAATATCCATTAGAAGCATGGATCGTTGTTAGTAAGATTATCTCATATTATGAAATAATTCATGAAATAATATAAAAAAAGTTAAAAGAAATCAATCACTTGAATAATCACTAATTTTAAAAGCGCTCTTAGTATAGTGGTTAGAATCTCGGGTTTCCAACCCGAGGACCCGGGAGAATTCTCCATATCGGAGTTATCCGGGACTTCAATTCCCGGAGGGCGCATT
>CAZRKO010000142.1:0-4987 GCA_964600445.1 uncultured archaeon | reverse complement strand
GTGCTGTGGCAAGATTGGAGGGACCAACTGCCTTTGGAGGAATTTTGGATATCTTTTGTGATAGAACTGTAGAAATATTTATAATATTAGCGCTTGTTTCAACAGATCCAATACAATTAATGTGGCCGGGTCTATTTTCTCTCAGTGCTATTATATTATGCATAACTATTTTTTTAATTGTAGGCGGTGTTGTTAAAGAGGAAAATTTGAAAGAGCAACAAAAAGTAATTTATTATAGTAAAGGATTAATTGAACGTACTGAGACTTTCATATTTTTAATATGTATTACTCTATTAGTCCCGTTGCGGGTACTTTTACTGTGGATTTTTGCTATATTAATCTTTATTACTGCAATCTTAAGATTCAGAGATTCTTATATAATGTTTTATTCAAAAAAAAAGTGAACTTTTAAAAAAATTTACAGATATTTTTGAGAAGTGTGATGTTCTATAAAAAATATTCCATTTCTCTTTTAATTTGAAAACAAATGTTAAGACTTTCTTTTTTTATGATAAAAAATTTAAAATATTTGTGTAAATATGAGCCTCTTATTATAACAAAATTTAGTTTGAAAAATGAATGATTTAAAACATTTCTTAGATAATTATAATTTAATAAATAACTTTTTTGTAAGAAATTCTCATAATAGGCTGAATCCATGTTATTAGACGATTTGGAGGAAAACAACAAATCTAATCTAGCTTTCGCAGAGTACGTTGATGATTTAATATTTATTCTTAATATTAATTATGAAATTGAATATCTAAATGAAAAATCACTTTTAAAAGGATTAGGTTATTCAAAAGATGATTTCTTAAATCATCAACTAATTAATTTTTCACATCCCGCTGATGCATTAGAATTAATTAAAAATTTCAAAAATATACTTAAAAAGGGAAGTGGAAGCCATGAAATTAGGATAAAACATAAAAAAGGAAATTATTTATGGTATGAGCTTAATGGCAATACATTTATCGACGATAATAAGAAAAAGATCATTTTAATCCTAAGAAATATCACAAAATTTAAAAATAAGGAAAGAGAATATCAAAAGATTGAAGAACATCTTAATGCAGCTCCAGAATTGCGATTCTGGAAATTTCTTTATCCTCAAAAACTCATGAGTGCTGTCGAAAAGTCGCGAGAAACGCTAGAATCTGTGATAGATAACATCCCCTTATTAATTTATTGGAAAGACTCGAATTTGAATTATATTGGTTGTAACAAAAATTATGCTTTAATTAATGGATTTGTTGAACCCAATCATATTATAAGTAAAAAAGACAAGGATTTAATTTGGTCAAAATACAAATTTGAAAAAGTTAGAAAAGCTGAGCAACAAGTTATTCATAGTGGGACTCCAGAATATAATGTAGTTGAAGACTGGATTTTGCCAAATGGTAGTAAAGTGTGGTATAATGTTGATAGAATGCCGCTTTATAACCCAGAAGGTAAAGTTAATGGAATACTTACCACCTATGAAGATATTACTGAAAGATTTATTCTTGAGCAGAGAATAAAAGAATCTGAGAAAAAATATCGAGAACTTCATGAAAAATTAAAGGCTGGTTATTTTGAGGCCGATTTGAGAGGGAATGTCAAGTTTATAAATGATTCATTCTGTGAAATTATTGGTTATCCAAGAAAAGAATTATTGGATAAAAAATTTGAGATCTTTATTGACAATCAGACTAAAAAAGAGCTTTATAAGAGCTTTAATAAGATTTATGAAACGGGAGTTGGACTACGTGATTTTATTCATAAAATCACAAGAAAAGATGGAATGGAGATAATGGTTGAGATATCAGTATACTTAAAACACAATTCAGATGGAGAAAAGGTTGGTTTTAATGGATTAATAAGAGATATTACAGAAAAATATGTGTTAGAACAAAAATTAAAGAAATCGGAAGAAAAATATCGCAATATCATAAATAATATTTCAGATATCATAGTCGAATTAGATTTAGGTTTAAATTTTACATATATCAGTCCTCAATGTTATGATATTTTTGGTTTTAAGCCAGAAAATCTTATAGGTCAAAATGCATATAAATTCATTCACCCTGAAGATTTATCAATAATAAAAGGGGAGTTGGATCAAACGCGAAGTAATGGGCAAAAAGTATCTGCAGAATTAAGAGCACGTCATCGTGATGGTCATTATATTCCCATTTTTGTTAGGGGGAGCGTGGTAGAAATTGATGATACTGTCAAAATAATTGGAGTGGCAATGGATATATCCGAAGAAAAGGAAGCTGATAGAAAACTAAGGGAATCTGAAGAGAATTACCGGCTTATAACCGAGAACGTAAATGATTTAATCTGTTTACTCAATGATAAGGTCAAATATGAATATATCAATGAGCAAGCTCACTTAAAAGTGTTAGGGTATACTAAAGAAGATCTCCTAGGAAAATCTATAGTAAGTTTTGTTCATCCGGATGATAGGGGGGTCGGGGTTAAAATGATCCGAGCAGGAGGGACGGAAGCACACGGAGAATTTAGGGTTAGGCATAAGGACGGCCACTATCTATGGGTTGATGTGAAAGCAAAGGTATTTCACGACAAAGATAATCGTATAAAGCTTATTATGATTTCTAGAGATATAACCGAGCGCAAAAAAGCGGAGCAAAAGATTAAGGAAACAGATGAGGAATTGAAACAGTTAAATAAAGAATTAGAACAAAAAGTTCTTGAAAGGACTAAAGAATTAAAGGAATCAGAAGAAAATTTCCGATCAATGGCAGAGAATTCTTTACTGGGAATTGGAATTGTTAAAAATGGATTTTTGGTATATGCAAATAAAGCAATGTCCGAGATTAATGAATATTCATTTGAAGAAATGATAGGATGGAAACAAAATTATCTTCTAAATAGGGTTTATCCAGACGATCTCCCCTATATGTTGGAACAGATACGAAATAAACAAAAAGCGGGTCAAGACAGTGCTAATCGTTATAGTTTTCGATATATAACAAAATCAGGAAAAGTAAAGTGGGTTGAGCTTTATACCAAGAGTATTCAGTTGCAAGGTGAATTAGCTGATTTAAATGTTATGATTGATATTTCTGATAAGAAGGAAGCAGAAGGATTGTTGAAAGAATCTGAAGAAAAATATAGAAGCATGATCAATAATTTAGATGTTGGTTTTTATAGAGGTAAGATAGGAGGTGAATTATTAATACATAATTCCGCATTTAATACAATATTGGGATTCGAGCCAAATGAAAACTTAATTGGAGTGAAATCCGATCAATTCTTTACTGATCCAGTAGAAAGAAAAAGATATTATGATGAATTAATGAAATATGGATTTATTACAAATTATATAGCTAAAGTAAAAGATGAAAATGGAAAACGGTTAATCCTACAGGTGAATTCTCACTTTATTAGAAATGAAAAAGGGGAGCCTATAGAAATAGAAGGTACTTTTATCGATATCACAGAAAAATTCGAGCTTGAACAAAAATTAAAAGAATCTGGTCGAAAATTAAGAGAGCAAAATATCGAATTGCAAAAATTAGATCAATTAAAGACGAACTTTTTAACCATGGTATCTCATGAATTAAAAACGCCGTTAATTTCCATTGGAGGGTATACAGATCTCATTCTGACCAAATATAAAAACTTAGATCCTGAAATAATAGATGATTTAGTGAGGGTTCAAAATAATGTAAAGAGATTAGGAACATATATAGAACAATTAATGGATGTTTTGACAATTGAAGCGAAAAAAATGGAACTTGATAAAGAAATTACAAATATTAGAACAATTATTCAAAACTGTATAAATGAATTAGACTTTCAAATTAATAAAAAGGAATTAAATGTGGAGCTATTAGTTGATAACAATATGTCCTTAGAGGTCGATTCTGATCGAATAACTCAAGTTTTTACGAATTTATTATCAAACGCAATAAAATTCACACCTCAAAATGGTAAAATAGAAATATCTGCTAAAAAATTAGATAGGGATGGAAAATGTTTATTTAAAGTGAGGGATTCTGGAATTGGAATTAGTAAGGACCAAATAGCACATTTATTCGAAAAGTTTGTAATGTTAGAAAAAAATCCCGAAGGTACTTCGGCGTTTGAGTCTGGAAGCGGATTGGGACTTTATATTTGTAAAGGAATTATTGAAGGCCATGGTGGAGAGATATGGGCGAAATCTGAAGGGAATGGAGCTGGTACAGAATTTTGTTTCACACTCCCTTGCTAATGATTCCAGAATTATAATATAGCCATAGCACTCTATGCTTTTTTATTTCGTTAGTGGAACACTTTCGCGAAGTATTATTTCTTTCAAGTCACCTCCCTTTGAAGCTATATGTTTACTATAACTAAAAAAAGAAATCTTATTAGATTTATAAGAGGATTTTTATAAAATAATTCTTATATTCTTTTTGTTTACATACAAAATTTTAAAAATCTGTAAAGTTCTTCAATATATTTTAATGATTAGTGATATTTACATAATAGTTAAAGATTTTTTTGAGACAAAAAGTTTTTTTAGTTAAACATGCATTTACAATCAGATTTTTAAAGTAGGGGATAAAAATGGTCGATGTAATGAATGAAATTCACGATATTTATTCACAAAATTTATTTAAGATTGTATCAGAAAATGCTTCTGATTTAATAGCAATTCTTAATGATAAATCTAAATTTGAATATGTAAATTCTAAGGCGCATAAGAAGCTAACTGGATATACAGAAGAGGACTTAATCGGAAAAATAGCCAAAGATTTAATCCATCCTAAAGATCAAAAAAAAACATTTAAGAACCTAAGGAGAGTATTTACTAGCGGTGAAAATGAAGGAGAAACTAGGCTCAAATGTAAAGATGGTAGTTATATTTGGGTCACAATGAAAGCAGTGAGATTTATTGATAAAGATGGTAAAGTCAAAGCTCTCCTTATAGCTAAGGAAATTACCAAACCAAAAACAGTGATAACTCGAAAGAGTGAAGATCGCTTTAAAGAAT
>CAZRKO010000141.1:0-4999 GCA_964600445.1 uncultured archaeon | reverse complement strand
ATTCTAAGGATCATCGGCTACTTTATGCTATCAGGAACAAAAAGAATTGGTCAAGCTCCAGCTCAACCGGTATATCAACCTGCTGCTCCTCAACCTGCTACAATATCCACTCCCTCAGCACCATCAGCTAATTTTTGTCCAAATTGCGGAAGTACTGTCGTTTCAGGCGCGAAATTTTGTCCTAATTGCGGTTCTGATATCAGCTAAAATCTATAAAAAATTACTCATAATGATATTTTTTTATCTTTAATTTCTTTTTTTTTTTGAATTTCTTAAGCATTATTATAGATATTAGGAAATCATTCTTTTAAAATCGCAAAATGTACTTAATGAGCTTAATATTTTTAGTAAAAATTAGAGTATCATTCAAAAAAAATGTGAAAAAAAACTATTTATTCGTCAATAGAGTCTATATAACTAGTGATTCTTTGAGTTATTACTTCTGGCTTTTCTGCCTGTTCGCCATCTAAGGCAAGGGCTTGCTCGATAGATTCACGATGTACGGTGTTCATAGCACAAAAAGGAATTTCTCTCACTTTTGTGGGGTCTTCTGGGTCGATTACTCCATAATGCACTAGACACTTCTTTACTCTATTCAGATCGAAATTATATGCATCTTGGAAATGCATTGCGGAGACCATAAGGTTTCTAGAATGTAAAAATTGGGCAGCTGAAGCTAAATTAGGAGCAAAAACGAGTTTGGCAAATGATTGATATGTCTTGCTTGATAGAATTTTAGCAGGATTTTTTACATACTTCAATAGTCCTGCGAAAAAGTAAGCTTTCATCATTTGTTTGTAGCCTAAACTAGTGATATCATCAATAAACTTTCCAATTGTACTCGCAAGACCGCCATAATCCTCTAAATTGATGCTTCCTAATAGTCCTGTAGGCTTTGGTACCTTTTTATCATGCACCATATCATACACGTTATTTGCCCACTTAATTAGACCTTCAGCATCAAAGAAATTCTCTATCGGTTCCCATTCTCCTTTATCATTAACAACTATTATGGTAGCGAAGCCGCAGTCCTGGTGGCTCGTCATTCCAAACTCAGGCATATCATCGAACCAAGCTAATAATTTAGTGAACTTAGCTGTCGTGGCTATTGGATAAAATCGCTTGATACCGCCGTTAGTATGTTCATTTATTGCTTTTTTCAAGTCTGATGTGGTATATCTCAAATCCATTAATTCTTCAAAACTAATACGACCGCACAATGATACTGGTTGAAATACTACTCCTGATATCACATCGGCATTTTCCTTAGCATAATCCATAATATTTCCAATCTGGTGATCATTAACTCCTTTAGCAACTGTAGGGACTAACATAACACCATAAAATCCAGCCTTACGGCAATTTTCAATAACTTTTTGCTTTAGAGGCCAAAGATTAACACCTCTAACTTTTTTCCAAACTTCAGGATCGTCGGTTGCATCAAATTGTAAATAGACAGCATCCATTCCTGCATCAACTAAAGATTTTGTGTATTCAAGTGATTTTCCCATTCTTACCCCATTTGTAGACACCATTGTTTCAGTAAATCCTAATTCTTTGCCTTTACTGATAATTTCAGGGAGATCAGCTCTAATTGTTGGTTCTCCGCCTGCTAATTGGAGCATAAGGGCAGGATAAGGCTTCATGGATCTAAAGTGTTTCATAATTTGAACAATTTGATCAAAAGTAGGTTCTACAACATAGCCCTTTGCACTCGCATTGGCAAAACATATAGGACATGCTAAATTACATTTATTAGTAACATCTATTAAACAAATACAAGGGGCGCTCTCATGGTTCTCGCAAATTCCACAATCGTACGGACAGCCATTTAATGCTTGTCGGATGCCAGAAGACACACATTCTGGCTTTGTAGAATTATTGACGGTAGAACCTACATCGTCAGTGAAGGTTTGGGCCCATTTGTATTCTTCTGGATCAATTGATATTTTATCTTTAAACTCGCCGTGATCATTGCAGTTTTTCCGCATCATAACCCAGTTCGTTTTTGTATCAACAAATATTTCAGCGGGGATTTGAGTTAAACATTCAGGACATAATGATGTAGTTGTTTTGATTACTTCTTCAGTCATAAGTTTTCACTTTTTGCTTATAAAGAATTGATTAAAGTTTAGTTAAATAGTTATTTTATCAAATAAAATATCATCTTCAAATATAAAAAAAATCAAATGAACAATAAGATTAGAGATATTATTGAAAAACATAATTTAAAGGTTACCGATTTATAAATTGATCAAACAATTTTCGAAATCGAACAAATTTTATTTTAAATCAAGATCTGTGAAAATTAATTTGAGTTTTAAAATTATAATTTAAAAGTGAAAAGGAGACTCCTACGCGCTGGACCTCAATACAAGGTCAAAAATTTAATAGGGGGAGGAGGGCAAAATCAGAGTGTATAAAGATACACTAACCAAAAGACAAAAATCCAGGGTGCGCGAGGAGTCATGGTTTTAGTTTTTATATTTTAATTTTTGAATTATAGATGTTATTATGTATGAAATTTAAATTTTCATCTTAAGATAAAATATATTTTCCGATATTTAAATGGATTGGTTAAAATAAGTAAAAGTATATTTAAACCCATTTTTGCTTTAAAAAACATCAATAGAATTAACCATTCATACACATTTTTGAAATATTTGTAAAAACCAAATAAGTAACATAAAAATTATCTCTCATTTGAACTATTAATTTTATAAGGAATAAATTAATAATTTAGAATATAAAATAGATTCATTAATTAGATGCTGAAAATGCCGAATGAAGATACACAAAAAATAAATCCATTGGGTAAAGAAGACCCCGAATTTAAAATTGATATTGGTACAATAATATTTACAATAATTGGATCTCTTGTTTCCTGGTTAAATATGTTACTTATTTTAGTTTATCAATTGGGAGAATATGAATCGATCGTGAAAATAATGGCTTATTTATCAATAATATTTACCACAATAATTCCAGGTGTAATTATAGGTATAAAAAACAGATTTTGGGGATATGGTTACTTACTTGGATTTGCTTTGGCAGGCATTCCTTTCATGTTTGTTATGGATTTATTTATCGGAGGCTATACATTTGTGACCGCTTTATTTATCTTTATTATTATATGGCTTATTTTCTGGAAGGTTTGGCGCAGCCTCGCAATGATAAAACGCAAAAATTAAGACTTCGGCTAATAGGAGGATTAGTGAATAACGAAAATAAGCAATAATTAGAGAAAAATCATTTGTTTACATTTAACACACTTTTTTCCATCATTCTTTGCGTTTTTTGCACATTCCATGCAATATTTCGTATTACAAGAGGGACAATTGTAAATTTCTCCTTTTATCTCACCTTTATGGAACAGACAAAAATCTTCTTTCATTTTAAAATCGCTTGGAGGTAAAACTGGAGGGGGTGGTATTTTTTTATCACTCATAATTAATCAATGCACCATCATAAACCAATGCTACATTTATTTTTTAAAAATAGGAATATCTTCAACTAATACTTTTATTACTTTAGCAATATTCATAAATTTGCCTTTAATTGAATCAACAGAAATATCATTGGTTTCTAAACTATCACCTACTAAGTATGTCTCATAAAAGCAATTCTCCATTTCATAGCATAATCCTGTTGTGTGCAAAATATGTTTGCTTAAATTCATTTCTTTTAACACAGAAGATATACCCTTTACCAATTCGGGGGAAAACTCTGTTAAATGAATTAAAACTTTTTTAATGTTATTAGTACTGGTAGGAAAGCAACTAATTTTTATAACATCTTCACGCGAAATGAAAATTAACAAATAAAAGGGACATTCTAATACTTCTTTTATAACTTCTACCGGAAAAATCGAGTTTTTTTTAAAATCTTCATTTGAAATTATCAAACCAATTGATATTTTGTTTTTGTTTTCCTCATTGTTTTCTTTCATAATAATCAACAAGAATAAAGTAATATAGATAATTTTGGAGTAAAATATATTAGTTCTTGTTATTTTATATTATTTTTTCTTTTTTCTAGATAAACAACTTATCGAATATTATTTGAGTATTACATCGATATTGTAAACATTTTTTATAAAAATTAGAGTTTGTTAATCTATATAAGTCATACTAAAAAAAATATTGTTTTGTTTAACATATTTATTTTAAATATGGGTGTTTATGTCTTTTAAATGGAAAAATGATTCGATAAAGAGGAACTTTGGATTCTACATAGAGCAATTAAATTACAAAGAGAATCGTTTTCATGCAATTTATTTTGTGGACAGTCTATCGGGAGCTTTACTGGTAAGTAAAAGATATTCTGGAAATAATCATGGTCTAACTGAAACTGATGATGATTTGATTAGTAATTTCTTAAATGCTATAAATATGTTTATCAGGGAAATTCGTAGCAATAAAGAAGAGGAAATTCAAGAAATTAATTTTAAAGATACACGAATATTATATGAGAAAAAAGGTCGATTATTATGTATAGGGATTACAAAAAAAACAAATGTTAATATTGAAAGAGCAATTCTTCACGAACTTTTAAAAGATTTTTATTATAGGTTTAAGAATACAATAAAATATTTCAAGGGGTACGTTCCTCCTGAAATATTAAATTATAAGAATAGACTTGAAAATTTAGATTTGAACTCATTATTTAAATTCAATATGAACTTATAGAAAAAAGATTTAAGAAAAACTCTTAGCTTTAAGAGTTTAAAATATACCTTAAATTAACTTAGAAGAATTAATTATTACTTATTTTCATCATACTTCTTTTGTTCAATTTTTTCAATTTTAGATTCTAGTTTTTCGCCAATTCCTTTGATATCTGCTTTAATTTGATGTCTTTGAGTATCAATTTCTTTTTTTTTGTCCATCATAAACGCTTTTTCTCCGATCGATTTGCTAATAGCCTCTGCAGATTTTTCTATGTCTGGTTTTAACTCTTTTCGCTGAGCATCTCGTTCCTTTTGTTTTTCAATCATAAA
>CAZRKO010000140.1:0-5004 GCA_964600445.1 uncultured archaeon | reverse complement strand
GTTATTTTATACCTGAGCCTTCTGATATATCCTCATCCGAATCGACTGAATCTGGATTATGATTTCCCGATTTCCCATTCCCTGATTGATCCTATCACAACCTTGGCGGCGCTGATGGTGATCGTTGGGTTGATTGGCATAGCTTGCCTGCTGGCCAAAAAAGATCGGCTTATATCTTTCTGTCTCCTGTGGTATTTCTAGCTTTTCTATTACTTCCTCTTTCGTTTCGAGTTCTCCCAATTCTTCAAATATCGATGCAGGTTCTTCTTTTACTAATACTGGTTTTTTTTCTATCGGTTCTGGAATAGGCTCTTCAGTTGGTAGTGCTACTTCTACTTTTGGAGGTTCTGGAATAGGTTCTTTAAGGTCGGAAACAACTGGGGGTTGTTCTGGAGCACCTACTTTTTGCAACATTTGCCTTATTTTTTCGGATTTTTCATAAAACTCTCTTGCTAGTGAATCATCACCTAAATCAAGACATAAATCTGAGATTTTTTCAAATAACAGAGATGCTTCACTAAATTCTGCGTTTTCTAATGCATTCATAGCTTCTTCAGTCAACCTATCCCTCTCTAGTAATGGCTTTAGAAGAGGGGATACCTCTGCAGACATTTCTAGAACATCTGCAATAATTTGAATCATTTTATCTCTATTTTGGCTATCTTTAGCAATCATTGAATAGGTCTTTAGACCAATAATTTTTTCTATTTGTATTGGTTTCAATGCTTCAGGTAAATCTTGTTTATTGCCAATAACAGCAGTATGTGCTTGGGGTGCTTCTTCTCTAATCAATTCCAGAAAAAATTTACTTTTCTCTATATTTTCAAGCGTAGAATCAGAAATTAAAAGTACAGCATCACTTCCTTTTATAAAGTTATTCCAAAGGTAGCTAAATTGTTCTTGTCCAGCAAAATCCCATAAATGAAAATATAACTTTCCAATTTTTATTGTTGCAATATCTCCTGTAATTGTAGGTACGTGGCTCACAGGAATTTCTTCTGCTTTGATCAATTTTGTTATTGTAGTTTTTCCAACGCCAGAAAAGCCTATTAGGGAAATCTTAGGTCTTAAATTCCGATGTATGGTATCAATAGTCGGATCAAATACATCGAAAGTTTTTGCATCAAATTTATGTTGAAGAATATCTGAAAATAAATTAAGAAATTCTCTTTTACACCTTAATAATTCTTTCTTAATACTATCGATAGAATCCGTCAATCCTGTTACAAATAAAAACAGCAATTCATGTTCTCTTGAGGCTGTATAAGATATCTTATATTTATAATAATCATGCGATTCCATTGATTTGGTAGTTTTTCTAGCAAATATGTCGTCCATTAACTCTTTTACAAGCTTAGAAAAAATATCTTGCTTTAATGCTTTACCAAAATGCCTATAATAGAGAAGATCATCGCCTTTATAGATATAAACTTGTCTAAGTATAATTTTCCACCTTTTTGATTATTTTGAAATGAATTTTATTAAATCTTTAATAATCGCATATTTTTCTTTATTAATATCTTCTTCTTTTAACGCAGATTCAATTTTCGTAATATCTTTAGAAAAATCGAATACTGAAAATTCTTTAATACCACCTTCTTGTTCTTGGTAGCTTTTACTTAATTTTAAAGTTAATGTCCTTATACTTGGCATGAATTTTGCTAAATTGACATTTAATGGAACCCGGGAGATCAAAATTAATTCCTCGCTAAAAGAAAATAAATAATTATAATCCATAGACTCTAACGCAAATGAGTTAATTTGCTTTAAATTTAACTCCTCTGCAATTTGCTCTTTTTCACTAATAAGCTCTAAGATTTTTTGAGGAATGATTTTTCCTTTTGCGAATTCCTTTATTAAGGAAGCAAGTATAATTCCATAACGATTTGAAATGGCACAATCAGTATTTAATTCTGATTTTAATTGGGATACGACTTCTTCATAATTTGCATGACTCATTTACCAATCTCCTCTGATCATAACATCTCTTTTAAATTATTTAGTATTAAGAGATAAAGAAATTGTGATTATTCTATAATTTAATAGTAGAATTTTTATTTATATTTATTTAAATATTAAAGTCAATATATTAGAATTAAAATAAACCATATTAAAGTATTGGACTTGGTATATAAATTTCATTTTACGGAGAAAGAATCGGATATAACCATACTGTCTGAATCTAAAAAGGCAATTATTCGAGCTAAAAATGAATTTTATCATCATCGAAAAATATTAGAGCAATACGTATTAAAAGATAAGCGTTTTTTGAAATCCTTTTCTCCAGTGAAAGTAAAGACAGACTTAACTATAATTAAAATAATGGCTGAAGCCACTGAACTATGCGGTGTTGGACCAATGGCCGCAGTTGCGGGAGCATTAGCAGATCTTATGATAGACGCGATGAAAACCGATGATATTCCTAATTTCAAACCAGCAAGAATTGCTTTAGTTGAAAATGGTGGAGAAATTGCGATTGATTCTGAAAAAGATATGAAAATTGCTTTATATGCAGGTGAAAATCAATTAAATCTTAATATTGGTTTTTTAATTCAGAAAAAAGATTGTCCAATAGGACTTGGAACTAGTTCTGCTACAATAGGACATGCAATAAGCTTAGGTCAGGCAGATGCTGCTACTGTTTTTGCAAAAAATGCAACATTAGGAGATGCCGCAGCTACTAAGATTGCAAATTTAGTAAAAGGGCCTGATATTGAAAAATCTATTAAAAAAGGATTAGATGCTATAGATGACATTGATGGTGTATATGGCGCATTTATTTCAAGGGAAAATAAAATTGGACATGCTGGAAAAATACCTCAGCTAATTAAAATTGAAGGAGAAAAAAATCAAATAATTAAAAGAAAATTAGAGGATGCCTTTCCAGGGGATTATGAGATATTATGAGATATTTAAACGACCCAATAATATGAATTTTCTTCACCACTCTCTGATTTCGCTGAATATATTCTATTCAAATATTCAGCCTCATAATATTCTTCCTTGTCTTCTTCATCCAAATATCCATAAGTGTCCCATTCATCATTTTTATAATATTGATCATCTGGTGTAAGAACTACATCAGTTTCTTCCTCTTCCTTTATTTCTTGTAATTCGTCACCATCAACTTCATCAGTGTGTTCATCCGGCTGAAATAAATCATCATCCCTTGCATCTATAAACTTATGAATATGTCTTCCTCTCAAGTCAGTATCTCCTTGACTATAAGGATAATCATAGTACATAAACATGTAATTAAAGCCAAATTCAGTAACAATTACATTTTTATTTTCTGTATGTTTTGAATACCAAATAGCCCCACCTACCTGGCGTCGTGTTAAACTGACATATTGGACAGTGAAAAAATCATGTGTATAAGAAGTGAATAAGGAAAAAATAATTAGAAATGAAAGAAAATATTTGGTTCTTCTCTTAGTAATGGAGTTAGTTCTTATAAGCTTGTATACATATGAGATAAAACCAATAACTAATAATGGAGGCGTTATAAAAAATACTCTCGCCCAATATTTTGAGTTTGTTGAAAGAACATCAAAAAGAAAAACTGCAGAGAAAAAGAAAAGAAAAAATATTGCCCAAAGAAAAAATAATTTGCCCCTTGGCTTTTTTTGAAATATTAAAATACCCCATATGCCAAAAGCTACAAATAACATGAGCTCAATTCCAGCAAATATTATTGTTATTGGCAGATTAAACCATAAAAAATTCCCAATTGTAAAAAATAAAGTTAATGCTCCTACTATGCTTAATGCGAAGGGAATAATAATTTTATCTTCAATTGTTTTATAGTAACTATACTTTTTACCCATTATAACTGACTTAAACCTTCCCTTTGTAAACAAGAGTGTATTTTTTAGTTTCCAGATAATAAATATTCCGATCATGCTAGTTCCGATAAAAGCAAAAATGAGCAAAAATGAAAAAGAAAAAATATCCGAATTATCCAAAAAAAAGAAATGTTCAGAGCTTAAACCATAAACATAAAAAGTTAGATAAATCCCTCCTAATAAACTTAAAAATATAAAATCAAAACCTCTCCTATAGTCCTTTAAAAAATAAATAAAAAAGATCCACATAAATGATAATAAGAAGATTATTGATGTGAGAGCATGAGTTAGTATAGATGTAATAAAAATAACAGATATAATGATATAATAAAACCAAATCTTAGATAAGACCTCTTCTTTAGTAGGTCTTCTTTCCTTTAAAAAATTTTGGAGCCTATCATAGAGGAGAAAAAAAATGGTTAAAGATTGAATAATTACCAAGTGCGATGGCCAAAACTGATACATCATATAAGCAAATCCTAATCCGGCAAATTCTATAATAAATACGCCAAAAATGGCTAATGCTTGATTGTTAAAGATTTTCATCAAAATATTGTAAAAAACTAATGCTGATACAAGAATAGTGTAAAATACAAACCATTTAGGTATTAAGATTATATCAACGCCCGAGAAGAAATGAATAACTGCTCCGAAAATAGGTAACCCTATAGATCCATAATACTCTTCTAATGGCAGATACCTCATCCTGACAATCGATTTAATTATAAACATATGAAGCCAAGGATCAGTGCCAAAAAAGTATGTGAAGCGGACAACATTGAGTACGCATATCAACAGGAGAAAGACTATTAGAAGAAATCCGTTTGTTGACATTACGCGTTTTATATACTTTAATAGAGAGAACTTCTCAAGGTTAATTTTATTCGCTTTTTTAGCCTTAATAAATCTGTAACTATTATTTCGGTATTCTTGAACTATTATATAGGAAACAAGAGAGAGATAAAATATTAATAATGTTAAAAAGAAAAACAAAGCAGTTATTGGAAAACCTAAAAAAAATCCAATATATGCGGTAAGTATGTAAAATGATAAATTAATTACTATAGTCAAATTTAATTTTTCTAAAAAATTAAAGTGAAGTCTTCTACCGATAATATAAAATGCGGGATATGTAGGTAAAAGCAATATGGCGTAAATT
>CAZRKO010000139.1:4771-5007 GCA_964600445.1 uncultured archaeon | reverse complement strand
AGATAAAGTAGATGAACCCCCGGAAAATGAAGAACAAATGTTCGAGAAGATCTTAGAAGCGAAGATGAAAATGAAAGGAAAGTAGACGCAATTGAAAGTTTAATTAACTATTTTTTTTCATATTTATTTTAAAACTTTTTTTTAACCATGGTAAATTTTGTTTGAAGCTTAAAGCGTATTTCGACAATATTTAACAATTACGTTAACTATATTTTATGCATTAATATTATAAATAA
>CAZRKO010000139.1:1034-4761 GCA_964600445.1 uncultured archaeon | reverse complement strand
AAGAGAAAGAACTAAAAAATAAGTCCACAATAAAATTATTGTATTACATTAATTCTCTTTAAATTCTACTTTTTCTATTTAGTATTAAATGCATTAACATTATAAATAACGAGTTCTATTATTCTAACTAACTACTTATTTAAAAAAAACTCCAATTTAAAGGTTGATATTTAAATGGAAGAACAATTCAAAAAGGAATTAGCTAAAACAATAAAAAGGGAACGTAAACAAAAAAAGCTTACGAAATACATGAGTGGCATCGGAAGATACCTACTTCTTATACTTCCTTGGATTATGGTGATGATTACATTATTGGCGATATTTAACGTAGTAAGATTAGTAGATTTCATCGTGGCAAGTGTTTTCTATTTTATCTTATTTCTCTACGCGATTAACTCGATTATGTTATTTTATGGTGCTTCATTTACAAAAACTTCATTAAACAAGCGATTAGAGTTTGAGAGGAAAAGAGGAAGGCCCATCGACAGCTTGGAAGGTTTTGATTTGCTTTATAATAATGTCAAAGGAGTAATAAATTTCCTAAAAATCATAGCAGTATTGTGCTTTGTTGCATTAGGTTTATTCTTATCCATGCTTCTGATTGGCTTACTTGAGATAGGGTATGCCGCAATCGGATTTGCGTTATTTGGTTTTGGATTAGCGTTGTTAGTTCGCTCTTTAAACTTAAACATACATGACGTTAACGGATTATCCGATTTCTATAGGCCCGCGACACACTCAATCTTTCTTGATAACTTCTTTTCAGATATTTTTTCCAATCATTTAGATCCCGTAACTTATTTGAAATGGGATGAATATGTAGCAGGAATTAACCAAATTTTAGTTTCTGGGTTTGTACAAAAGATCAAACAAGATGAACCAGACGAATTACCAATAACTTTTGCCATGGAGCGCATATTATTCTTGTATTATTTAAATTATCAAGGAGTATTAACAAGAGAACAATTTTCTGATGAATTAAAAGAAGTTATTAATGTCGATTCCAAAACATTTGATATCGAAAAGGGTTTATTTTTTGGTGGGGCATGGTATTTTTCTCTTGACGATGTTGCCAAGCTTTTCAAATATATTAAGTTTTACAATCCCGGCTTTTTCAACATCATTGATCGCCTCCAACTTGACTTGTCCGATAACATTGAACGGGTTTCTAAAGATCCTATATATATGGATTCATCTGCTCAAGAAGTTGTCTTCAGAGGTACTGAGCTAAATATTATGATATTTCTCTACAACAATGCTAAAGAGAGTAAAAAATACAAACTCAGAATAATCGCACCTGGATTTGACCCAAATGAAGTGAAAATAGACATTGAAGTCGAGGGAAGAGGAACTTTCGAAATCCCAACCCAACCCATTCCATTAATTGCTAAAGACACAACTGATATCGCTAGCGTATTATCCACTATGCTAGAGAATGGTGATACTACATGGCTTTCTTTAGAACCAAAAGTATTAGGAGAACAAACAGTTCAAATATTTTTAGAAACCGAAGATGGCATAATAATAGAAGGAAAAACAAGAGCCGTGAAAGTCACAAAAGATGTTATAAGTCAAATCAAGAAGCTAACCTCCATGGGATCGAGTCTTGGCGGCTTAGCAACACCTCTGTCCAGAATGTTTTCTGGTGGAGGTTTACCAGTGTAAATAATTTTCTTACCTTTTTTTTTTAATTTTCTTACTTTTTCTTTTACTTTCAGTTTATTTAATTCTTAAAATATTCCTAAAATGTATAGAAAGCTATTTGATAATTTTTATCGTCAAATTATTTGTGTTGTAAACATTTTTTTCTTAAAATTCCAATAAAATTCATTTTTAAACTTTATCATTTCGTTTCTAAATCCAATAATTAATATTTTGAATTTCTACAAAATGATCGTTTGCGTCACAAATTGATCACATTTTTAATATTTGTTTTACTTTTTCTATCATAGAATATTATTATTATATAAAAAATAAATACAAAATTGGAAAGATTGATATAAAAAATGGTAGTAATAACGACGAAGAAGGAAGTCCCTGAAGTATTGGAAGCATTGAAAGATGTAAATAAGGTTGCTATCATAACCTGTGGAACATGTGCCGCCTTGTGCCAAACTGGCGGAACTGAAGGTTTGAAATATTGGTCTGATATTTTAGAGGAAAAAGGATATGATATTGTAGTTGGTGCTGTAATAGAAGAGGTTTGCGATAATCGGGTTATGAAAAAAGATTTAAGAAGGATGGCAGATGAAATAGCAGAAGCCGACGCAATCTTGACAGCAAGCTGTGGTATTGGCACTCAATCGATTGTTAAAATTTTAAGTGATAAATATCCAACTAAGCCCGTTATTACCGCAAATGACACGCAATTTATGGGTATGACTGAGAGAATAGGTCGCTTTTACATGCGATGTCTGGGTTGTGGTGATTGTCTCTTAAACGAAACGGGAGGCATATGTCCAATTGCAACCTGTGCTAAGGCACTGATGAATGGTCCTTGCGGGGGGATGGTCGATGGAAAATGCGAAGTCGGAAATTATGAAAAAGATTGCGGCTGGGTTTTAATTTATAAACGCCTGAAAGAGTTAGGGAGATTAGATCTATTTACAAAATTAAGAGAGCCAAGAGACTGGAGCGAATCTGGGCATCAAAGAGAGGTAGTTTTTAGGTAGGAGGTGAAAACTAAAAAATGGCGTATTCAAAGTTAGGAGAAATGTTAGAAAAGGGTGAGTTCATACTCACAGGTGAACTTGAACCAGAAAAAACTTGTGATCTTTCACACACAATTCAAGAAGCAAAGGAAATGGCCCCTTATGTAGTAGCAGCTAATATGACTGATAGTCCTTTAGGTATCGTTACGATTAATAGTTTAGCAGCGTCAGCTATCGTCCAACGAGAAACCGGATTAGAAATTATTTGGCAACAAACTACACGAGATGTTAATAAGTTAGGCCTTGCAGGAATGGTTATGGGGGCTCATGCTTTAGGGATTAGGAACGTGCTATCGTTAACAGGAGATCATACTAATTTGGGAGATGTTAAAGAAGCCA
Source organism: uncultured archaeon (assembly GCA_964600445.1). Taxonomy (GTDB): domain Archaea; phylum Asgardarchaeota; class Lokiarchaeia; order Sigyniarchaeales; family SOKP01; genus LW40-45. The sequence continues at coordinate 1,711 of CAZRKO010000139.1, read as the reverse complement.
AGCCTGTTTTTGATCTTGATTCTGCAACACTAGTAAAGCTCGTGCGTGAAATGGTTGATAAAAAATCCATTAACGGTCACGAAATTGAATGTCCTCCAACATTACATGTAGGTGCTGCTGCAAATCCAAACTCAGATCCTATGGAAGCTGAAGTTTTAAAGGTTGGGAGAAAAGCAGAAGCAGGAGCCGAATTCATTCAAACACAAGTGGTCTATGATTTAGATAAAACAATTGAATTTTTGAGAGCAATTAAAAAATATAATGTACCTATTTTACTAGGATTATTCCCTATGAAGAGTTATGGGATTGCTAAAGGTTTTGACACATTTGTTCCTGGTGTCGATGTTCCAAAGGATATACTTGCCAAATGGAAGCGAATAAAGACAGATGTCACGGATAAAAAAGCTCAAAAAGAAGCCTATGATCAAGCAAATTACGAGTTCTTCAAACCTTTTATAACTGAGCTAAAATCTAAGAATTTATTAGATGGAGTCCATTGCATGGCAGTCCATTATCCCCGAATTTTCCCAAAATTAGTAAAAGTAATTAAAGGTTAAATCGAAGAGAATATTGATTTTTCACTTATTCTCTTTTTTATTTCAGTTTTTATATTGATAGCTCCACTTTTACCGAGTGCATTTTTAATTTATACTTAAAAAGATTTCATTTTTGATTTT
>CAZRKO010000139.1:0-1024 GCA_964600445.1 uncultured archaeon | reverse complement strand
GCAATTTTAATTGCATCTTTTAAAACCTTGATATCTTTTTTATTTATATTGATTACTCCACTTTTACTGATGGCGTTTTTTGTTTTTAAATAAAAATATTTCATTTTTATTTTTAAACAGTTTGAACATTATCATGGGATCAATAAGACATACCTAAACATTTTTTAACTTAAAATTTATTATTTATTTAAATAAATAAATATTTAATTAAACATATTTGTAAAATCTGTAATTTTACAACTTCCAGAAAACAGCGAAAATGTGATTGCATTGATAAATTCAGAAGAAAAATCAGGAAAGTCTGAAGTAAAATATCGTGAAGCCTATAATCGTGTTAATTTCTATAAGGACTTACTTGCTCATGACATTAGCAATATTCTTCAAAACATTAATTCTTCATGTGAGCTTATTTCCATTTATTCTGATGATCCCTCCGAAACGAATAAAATTAATGATTTAAATGAAATTATTAAGGAACAAATTATTAGAGCGAAAAAGCTAATTTTAAACGTTAGAAAATTATCGCAGTTAGAAAAGACAGAATATGAATTGTGTTCTATATACACCCATGAATTATTAAAGGACGCAATTGAATACCTTTTAAATCGGTTTCGGTTACGTGAGATCCAATTAAAGGTCGAGATAAGTAATAAAAATCACGTTGTTTTGGCAAACGAATTTTTAGTAGACGTATTTGAAAACATATTAATAAATGCTGTGAAATATAACACCAATCAAATTGTTGAAATTTTGATAAAAGTTAGTAAACAGGAATACAATAGGTCAAAGCATATAAAAATAGAATTTGTAGATAATGGCATTGGCATATCAGATAAAAAAAAGAAAATAATATTTCAAGGCGGTAATAGTAATATAAAAAGTGGAAAGGGAATGGGCTTAGGGCTATCATTAGTAAAAAAAATTATAGAAAATTATAAAGGGAAAATATGGGTTGAAAATAGAATAAAGGGAGATACTTCTAAGGGTAGCAATTTTATTCTTTTAATTCCTGAAGCCATTTAAT
>CAZRKO010000138.1:0-5045 GCA_964600445.1 uncultured archaeon | reverse complement strand
AGGGCGTCCCTTTTTTTTAATGGCTAAAAGAGATAAATCTGAGATTGAAACCTATATTAATAGAGTTCATGATTTAAACCTAAAATTTACTTGGTTATGGAATGGCGAATGCCTTGGGTATTTTAAGTTTAATTCTAAAGAACAAACGAAAGCTTTGAAGGAATTGGATTGGTTGGATGATATGGATGTAGATTATCTGACAGTAACAGATCCATATTTAGGAGAATTTGCAAAAAATTACCACCCTAAACAAAAGTTGAAAGTCTCAGTGATAGCTGAAGTAAATACCTTATCACGAGCATTAGAATGGCAAGAAATTATTGGTTCAGACGGAGTATTGACTCTATCCATAATGCTTAATCGTAACTTTCCAATTCTCAAGGAAATAAGAGAACGAGTAAATTGTGAAATAGAACTACTGACTAATGACTGCTGTCTTAATGAATGTCCATTTCGTTTTTTCCACTACAACGAATGTTCTCATGCTAGCCAAAATTATGATTGTTTAGAAGGATATTATAATGATTGGTCTACTATTGCCTGTCAAAATCAGAAATGTTTCAATACTGAGCAAGTTTTAATGTGTAAATGGATACAACCATCTGATCTTGACAAATACATCGAGATGGGAATAGATTATTTTAAGATTTCGGGCAGAAGATATGGTACAAAATGGATATATAATGCTCTAAAAGCCTATAGTAGTAGAGTTTCTAATGGAAATCTCGGAGAAATATTTAACGCTTATTCTTTCGTATCAGATCCATTAATACTAGCTGGAAATCAATTCTCAGAATTTTCAGTAAGACAAGAAAAAATGGGTGTTGATGCAGATAACCAAAGTATAATGTTAAGTGTACCTGATTTTGATGCTGTGTTAGACGGAAGCGAGTTAACTTCGTTCATCCAAATATTTCCTTATGAAGGATCTAGATGTGCTGAAAATTGTGGGGTAACTTGTTTTTATTGCAATACTCTTGCGGAGAAAGCATATTCTCAACCTGAAGGAGGAAATACAGAAACATATAAGAAATTCATGTCATATCTCTTTGATTATCTTAATACTGGAGAAATGTTTGTACCTAAAGAAGAAAGAAAATTAGAAGGCCCGATCAATGAAGTCGAATCAGATACATACTTTGGCATTCCTTGGGATCCAGAAGCACAAGAGTTTTTAAAAGAGGTTATGACAATAATTCCTAAAGCCATGCAAAATGCTGCAAGAAAAGGAATAGGGTTTACTGCTGAAAGAACCGCAGAAAAGCAGAGTTTAAAAGCAGTCCATAAAAATTTATTAATATCTATTATAATTGAGCTAGTTCCTCAACCTTTTAAGCGAGATTATATTGAATTATTAATCGAAAAGAATATTGATCTAACAAATTTTATGAGTGACGAAGAAATAAATTATGTCAAATCTTTACCTTATAGTACCGAATTAATTCCTCAGAGTTCAGTTGATGAGGGGGTGATTATTGAAACTTCTAAAAATATAGAAAAATCGATTCAAAATCAAAAAATCAATGAGGTGAAGATTAAATTGGACACTAAAGAAGAATGGAATGATTATCTTGATAAATTTTTTAAAGTCTATAATGAATTGCCTGAACTTTTACCTTTATTAAAACCTATTGCACCCCTTCTATTTCAATATAGAATTACAGATAAACATGAGATGGATTATTGGCAATTAATGGAAGAAGATAAAGTAAGCTGGGGTGCGGGTGAATATTCTGGCCAAACAAACTCTATAATTATTCATAAAACGGATTTTGAAACTATGAAAAAAGTAAATTCAGGTAAGACCAATCCCATAGAAGAAACTATGGCTGGTAGATATATTGTTGAGGGTGATATGACTAAATTAATGGCTTGCACCCCATTAGCTCCACTTAACGGGAAAGTTCATGATATAATATCTGATAAAGGAGAATAAAATTAAATTTAATAAAAAATAAAGAGGTGAAAATAATAATGGATAAAAAAGAGGAATGGGAAGCATATCTCACACGTTTTATGAATGCATATAATGAGTTACCAGATTTAGCACAACTATTAGAACCTATCGCACCACTCGTTTTCCAATATGTGATAAATGATAGACCAGAGATGAATTACTGGCAATCTATTCAAAAAGACAAGATGGGATGGGGAATGGGTGATTATTCTGGACCTGATGCACCAATAATTATTCATAAAACAGATTTTGAAACTATTCAAAAAGTGAATTCGGGTGAGTCTGATCCCATACAAGCAACAATGTCCGGAACTTATGTTGTGGAAGGTGACGTAACTAAGCTCATGGCATGTGCTCCGTTATTGCCGCTTAATGCAAAAGCCCATGCCAAGGCGGTTGAAAAATGATGAAATGGTAAAATATATTAAATATATAAGAAGGTGAAAAAAAATTCAATTTCATGTTGCAACGAATTGGGACTTTAACCTCATAGATGAATTGGCTAAATATCCTGTAGCTAGTTTGTATGGGGTTGCAGATCACACACTCGTTGGAGGAGGCCGTCCTTCGTTCTTATTACAAAAAATATCGGAAGAAGAAATTGCAGAGTACATCAGAAAGGTTCATGAGAAGAAAATGGAATTTTCTTATTTATTGAATGCCCCTTGTATGAATAATATGGAATACGATCCGCAATATCATAAAGAGCTCCTCAAGTATATTCAATGGATTAGTGATATCGGAACCGATAATGTAATAGTTACTATCCCATTTATAATACAGCTCATTAAAGAACAATTTCCTAAATTAAAAATTCGTGTGTCCACCATCGCACATATTAACAGCGTAAATCGGGCAAAATTTTATGAAATGCTTGGGGCAAACGAGATAACTCCAGATATAATGATAAACCGTGATTTCGAGACATTGACACAGATGCAAAAAACAGTGGGGTGTAAAATCGTTTTACTTTTGACTGATGGGTGTTTATATCAATGTCCTTTTAGATATTACCATTATAATATATTGGGACATGCTTCTCAGACTCACCAACAATCTGAGCGTAATTATATCGATACCTGTATTTTAAATTGTAGTGTTATCAAATTTTCTAATCCAACAGAAGTTATCAAAGCGCGATGGATCCGTCCTGAAGATTTATCCCACTATGAGGCGATTGGAATTAATGATTTTAAAATAGCAGGACGGCGCATGTCAACACAATGGATTGTTAGAGCAGTAAAAGCATTCGCTTCCCGAAAATACCAGGGAAATCTTGTAGATATTATTCAAGGGTTCTCAATGTCATTTGGAGGTTTGGAACAGAAAGACCCGAATGTTAAATTAAGTGAAACTCTTGGAAAAGAATCTAAATCTAAGTTAATTATAGACAATACTAAACTTGATGGATTTATAGATTTTTTTAAAAAACAGAATTGTGTAGCCATGTGCAACGAATGTTCTTATTGCGAGGAATGGGCGAAAAAAGCAGTGCTTTTGAATGAAGAAGAATCTACACGATATGTTGAATCTATACAGGGATACCTTAACGATATTTTGACGAGCCGCGAATTCGGAGTAATTTCAGCCAAAACTAAGGAAGAGAAAAAATCAGGTTTAATTTGGGACCCTGAGACAGAAAGAGTTTTTAACGAATTAATAAAATTATCGCCCCCTCAATTTCAATCAATGGCGAGGATGGCAATATCCTCACTTGCGGAAGAAAAAGCAAAAAAGAGAGCTTCACAAGAGGTTAATAACCAAGACATTATTGAAGCGTTCATAGAGGGAACTCCAGGACCCTTTCAAGCAGAGATGAGGGAAGGTCTTAAAAAATATAGACTTTTGAACGATTAATTTGTATTTTTTTTAATTTTTTTATTTCTTACCGGAGAGGGAGATAGTCCAAGTTTTAAAAAAATTTGATATCGTTTCGCATGCAGGTTTACGTGTACCGTCAGGCCGTACTAAACTAAATCCTTTTTCTTCACTGGCTCTCCATTTATGAATGATTACTCCATTAACAAAGATATCCTTTTCCAGCAATTTAAAGGCTTCTGAAAATCCCCGCGATTGTGCTGTTTCATCGTATTTGAATTGTTCGAAATCCTCGTGATATTGAATAGGCATTTGTCCAACTCGTATCGTATCGGTGATTGTCTGAAAACCCAATTCCGAAACGATGACAGGTTTTTTAAAGGTCTTGAGATATTGAACGTTTTGGCGGAATAGATGGGAGGCTCGGACGGAGGGACTGCCTTTTGGAGTTTTGATTTTTAGTCCCGGTAAGACTTCGACGTACTTTAAAAATAAATCGCTGAAATAGAGGTTGCAACATATAACATCAAAATGCTTCCAAGGGACGTCTCGAATTTCCCATGAACCAGCAGCATATGAAACCATCCCGTCATAATAACCCCTTACTTTTTTACATAAATCTTCCAAATATTTTGTGAGCTTAGGCTTCTTTTTTCTAAGTTTCCCCAACTTGGCAATGGGAGTGGAACCCAGACCCGGAACCATTTCTAAACTAGAAGGGGCAAATTGCGAGAAAAAATCATCATTTAATCTTTCCACATGGCCAGATTTATCATCACTCAGTTCCAGAGTGAACTCATTTCCGACGCAAAAAATATCGACGCCAGCATTTTGTGCCCTTTGGGCATGATCTAAGCAAAAATCCTCAAATTCTTCATAAGTGAGGGATTTGTCTAGCTGAGGTTTGTCAAGCCCCTCAGGATAAACATATTTTGGAGAAAGAATGACATTTAATCCGAGTTCTTTCGCCAATGACGCAAACTCATATACCATAGTTTCGGGTCTCATGGCATCAAGCCGGATTGTGTTAATGTTCATTGTCTGTACAATTTGCTGAAGCTCGGCTTTAAATTCTTGATGTGTCTTTGGAAACCACCCCATTGATTCATTCTGGAGATGTATACCTTTAAAAAGACCGTAGATTCCTGCAAAAGCATTGATTCGTTTTAATCCCTTGTTGATAAAGAGATCCATAAATCCCGGCAACATTTGAAGAGGTCTAGTCACCCAACCACTCAGTTCAAGAACAGTAGTCTTTCTTTGGTTTAAA
>CAZRKO010000137.1:0-5091 GCA_964600445.1 uncultured archaeon | reverse complement strand
GAATGAAAAGCTACTAAGGTTACCTTTCCGAGATGAATGGAGAATTAAGACTGGAAATGTTGAAAAAGCTAATGCAGACTCAATTTTAATGCATTGCTTACCTATAAGACGAAATATAGTTGCCGATGATGAAGTAATAGATGGAAAACATTCAATAATATACGACCAAGCAGAAAACAGGCTTTATACAATTAAAGCGCTTTTATACTACTTGCTAAAAGAAAAAATATGAAAGAACTGCTAATTTATTAACTCTTCAATTCTAATTAAAATATCTTCCTGAGACCAATAAGAACTTTTTTTTTATGTAAAGGATAAAATATGTTTAAATAATATTAATTTTTGAGATAGATTAAGATCTTTTTTAGTTTTAATGAATTTTAAAGAAGATGATGCGAAATGACAAATGAAGTTTCTTTTTACAAAAATATTCAGTTATTGTTAGAAAAATATGCTACCAGAAAATATATTTTAATTTTTTTTATATCAGCCCTATTTTTTCTTTTGCTAATGATATTTTATTCTGTCCCGTTAGTTCGTAGTCATGCTAATGGTATGACAATTCTGGATATGAAATTTGGAGGTTACCCTCCTAATTATGCATATTCATTATTTAAAAAATTAGGGCCAAACGGTAGAAATGCGTATTTATTTGTACAAATACCTTTAGATATGATCTACCCCTTAATGTTCGGTATTGCTTTCTCGCTTATTTTAACTAATATATTTAGGAGAGCTTTTAAGTCTAAAAATGTTATTCAAAATTTCAATATTATACTATTTTTCGTCTCATTGTTCGATTATATGGAAAATATTTGCATAATTACTATGCTTATTTCATATCCAAGTTTTTCTCCTGCATTAGCTTTTACTACAAGTGTATTTACAACAGTAAAATTTGCATTTATAACTATAACTCTATTATTTTCCATTTTAGGGTTAATTAAAATGATATGGAATAGGTTAACCAAGGCTAAAGAAGAAAATTAAATCATTGCTCTCTTCCTGAAATTATGGCAATGACTTCCCATTCTCCGTTTGAAAGTAGGTTTGCGTCAATATTTGAAAATTGAAAAGCAAAAGGGCGTTGGAAGACCTGCTCGACCATTGGACCGAAAGAGCTGATTGCAAAAATAAATAATCTTTTTAAAACATTTTCAACTTTGTCAGTACTATTAAGTTCCTCCATGACTTCTCTTATTACTCCAATTTCTTTCGAATTGTAATGATATTTATATACTAATTTAAAATCTACGGGGGTTGGCGCTTCAGGGTCTTCATAAGTTAGACCTCCTTTCCTAAATGGAAATAATGTATTCAAATAAAAGTTAAAAATTTCCTCATGATGGTCCGTTAAAAGATGAGATATCCTTGAACGAGCTTTATATTCAGGCCAGTATTTTTTCATCAATTCCAATAAACGTGGATAATTTTTATATTTGTTTTCACTGTCCTTTTGCAGGGATATTAGTAATTGATTCTTTATTGGTTTAAAGTCGGTCTCTTTTCCTATACGTCTTATGAATTTTTTGAAATTGATTGACATTTTCTCATTATATAAGTTTTCTTATTATTGACACAGTATTAAGAATGAAAGAAGTTATGGTTTAACTTTTTTTTGAAATGTTTAATTGTTTATATAATATTCTCATAATATAAGTTTTCTTATTTATTCCTTCTGTTTTGCGCAGTTTCTCATCATTCTTAGAAGATTATATTTTAAAATAGAATAAATTATTTAAAATAAAAATCTTGATTAATTAATTATTACATAACTAATCTTCTATATTTCTAATCATGGGCAGTAAAAAAGTCGGATTAATATATACCAATGAATATCAGAAATACAATTTTGGGCCGCAACATCCATTAAGACCACTTAGAATAAAGCTTACTTATAGTCTAATGGAAAAATTAGGTCTCTTAAATAATGAAAGCCTTGAAATCATAGCACCACGGATGTGTACGAGGGAAGAATTAGAAATGGTTCATTCTACAGATTATGTAGAAGCTGTAAAAAGATTGAGCGAAGACCCAAATGACAAGGAAATTAAACCTTACACATATGGTTTAGGACCTGGAGATAATCCAATATTTAAAGGCATGTATGAAGCTTCCTCATTAGTTTGTGGGGCTAGCCTGGTTGCCGCTGATTTGGTGTGGAAAGAAAATGATTTTAATTTTGCCTTCAATCCTGCGGGAGGACTCCATCATGCCATGAAAGACAGAGCTTCGGGTTTCTGCATTTTTAATGATATCGCTGTTGCAATTAAACATCTTCAAAAATTATATAAAAATATTAGAATAGCATATTTAGATATTGATTGTCATCATGGAGATGGCGTTCAATGGTTGTTTTATGATGATCCGAATGTTTTAACAATTTCCTTACATGAAAGTGGAAAGTTTTTATTTCCTGGAACTGGCGATACCAAAGAAAGGGGTGAAAGTGAAGGTCAGGGGTATGCAATTAATTTCCCTTTATTACCGGAGACTAGTAATAAAATGTATCTAAAACTGTTTAGAAAATGTGTACCAAGAATATTAGAAACATATCAGCCGGATATTCTTTTGACTCAGCTTGGCGTAGACACTCATTTTAACGATCCATTAACACAAATGGGACTTTCTATTTCTATTTATAGAGATTTAGGTCAAACAATAGAAACATGTGCTACAGATTATTGTAATAACAAATGGCTAGCATTTGGAGGCGGCGGCTATCAAATGTCTGTAGTCCCACGAGCTTGGACTATTTTCTTATCGAAAATGCTTCACATCGATTTAGAAAATAAACTTCCAGACAGTTGGATTAGGGAAGTGAAGCAGAGTGTCCCCCATGAAGATACGCCATATTTATTATGGGACAGAAACGATAAAATCGAAGTCCAACTCCTTTCTCATCCTGAAATCGCAAGAAAAATAATTGATTACAATAAAAAGCTAATTGAGTTATGTGAAGAAAAATACCTTCCAACGTTAAGTAAGGCTTAATATGAGCAGAATGATTCCTTCTAAAAAAGTAGAATTTTAAACCTAGAAAGCTTCTAATATTCATATGAAAGTAGAGTTTTATAAAGATATTAACGAATTTACTGATTTAGTTTTCCAATTTTTATTAAAGAATGAAGCTGAAAACAATCTACTCTTTATAATCCTCAATTCCATAAAAGAAAATTTATATAGATATGGGGATTATAAACCATCCTTGATTTCAGTGACGGATAATGATGCCATAAAACTGGTATCCATCAGAACCCCTCCATATAACCAACTAATATCCTATACTGAAGACCTAAAAACTATTGATGAATTAGTTAATAAACTCATTAAAGAAAATGTTGATTTACCAGGTTTTTTAGGCTTTAAGCAAGGAGCAAAAAGATTTGTAAAATTATGGTGCGAGAAAAAGGGGTTAAAGCCTTATTTAGCAAGAAATGAAAGGGGTTATAAACTGATAGAAGTTGCTGAAGAAACAATAGGGAATAGAACTTTTATTGTAGGAACCGAGTTATCTCAATCTATAATACTTAAATGGGCGGAAGAAATGGTTTTAGAGGCGGGTCTTGAAACTGAAGCAGACCAAATTAATAGAACATTAAATCAAATAGAACAAGATACCAAAGATCAAAAAATGTTTTTGTTATTAGATAATAACGAGCCTGTCTCCATGGCAAGAAAAGCTGGAAAAACCCCTAATGGTAGTCTTATTAATTTTGTTTACACACCCCCTCATTTACGGAGAAAAGGATATGCCACAGAATGCGTAGCAAAACTGAGTAAACGACTTTTAGAAGAAGGCAATAAATTCTGTTTTTTATTTACAAATCTGGCAAATCCTATTTCAAATAGCATATACCAAAAAATAGGGTATCACCCCGTAATAGATTTAGATCAATATAAGTTTTTAAAAGAATAAACCAAAGGAGTTTTGATGTGAAAATTAAAGTCTTATCAAATGAAGAAATTAGGAAAAAAAGGGAAAAATTAAATAGTAAATTAATGGCCATTCACAAGTTAATTCAAGAAGGAAAATTTTCAGAAGCTGAGAAGGAAGCAAAAGAGATTATGAAAACGAAAAAACTAATTAATTCTATTAACCTCGGCAAACAATAACATAGAGACCTAAACATTGAAATCTTGATCACAAGACCAACATTTCTCGATTTAATTATTCATTTGTCAGTGATAATGAGATTATTAAGACTTTATTCTTTTTTTGATTATTCATGATTCCGAACTAACTTGGAAAAAACCTTATTATATACATATTTTAGAAAAAAAAGGTATTAAAATAGACCGATTATAAAAAGATTATATATATTTATATCTAAAATTCCCAAAATCTCCCCAAATGGGAAATATTAAATATTTGGTTAAATAATTTTATTTATTCTAATTTTATCATCCCATTCTCGATTTTCCTTTTTGTCATAGGAAAAAGATAATATTAAATACTAGAAAATCTAATATTTGATCAAGAAAAATGGAATACCATGATATCAAAATATATTCTTATACCTAAAGCCGAAAAAAAATCGGTAATACCTCAACCCTTAACCCTGTTATATAAACACTCGCATCGGGTGAGTAGACAAATAGATAAATATGTCTCCTCTTTTTTTATATTATAAGAATCATGGATTCCTTTTTCTCTCTTTTTATCTTAATTTTTACGTAAGAACAAATTATTATAGAACCTAAAGAGTTTTTTATATGGTATTATTTAAAGTAATATAAATTAATTTTATGATATGAGAGATCATGAGTATTGAAAAACTCAATAAAATACGTTCTCACGGAGCATTTTCTGAAAAGGATATCGAGGCGCTTTTTTTAATAAAACCTCAAAATATTACGTATGTGTTAGGGTTTAAATTTGTGAGTGATACGTTTATCATACTTCCAAGAGAGGATGTTAATGATGGTATGGTTATGGTTTTTGTAAATGCTCTCGAGTTTGATCAAGTGAAAAAGATTATTGAACAAGATAAAGAGTTTTCAAAGATTGTTAACTTAATACTCATTCCGGGGGGGAAACCAAAATTTATTAAAAAAATCGTGAATAAACTAGGACTTGCTAACGTAGGG
>CAZRKO010000136.1:0-5095 GCA_964600445.1 uncultured archaeon | reverse complement strand
ATAGAGTTCACAGGGCCAATGCATTGACTGTTGATATGGCCAAGAATCTTAAGAAAGCGATAGAATATTGTCAAAATAATGAAAAGCTTAGAGGAATAATCTTAACTGGCAACGGAACAACATTTACTACGGGATTGGATATGGATACTATCGATGGAAGCGATCATATGGCTGTAAAAGATTATGAACAAACGGCGGCGAATATTGCGGAATTACTATTTAATGGTAAGCCAACTATTTGTGCGGTCAATGGGCGCGCGATGGGTGATGGTGTAGCTTATTCTTTATGTTCAGACTACAGAATAGCAATTAAAGAGAGCTATTTTATGATGCCAGAAATAAAATCTGGAATTTTTCCTGGAGCTGGAACTATTGTATTAATGACAAGAATGATTGGAATTCCTTGGACAAAAAGAATATTAATGTTTGCCGAAAAAATACCTGCTGAAAAGGCTTTAGAAATAGGATTAATTGATCAAATCGTTGATAGTCGCGAAGAATTGATGGAAGAGACCATGAAAAAAGCAAGATTTCTTTTTACTAAAAATCAGCCAGCTTTAAATTTAATTAAATTATGCAGTAACCATCTCTCTGATAAGTCTTACAATAAAGCATATGCTTTTGAAAAAGAAGCATTGTTGGGATGGGCTGAAGAAGAAGATAAAATGCAATTCGTTAATAAATTTAGAGAAAAGATTAAATAAATAGAAAACGATATAACTTTCTCAAAAATGGTGTATGGACTTTATTATTTTAATAAAATATTACTGGGGAAGAAGTAGGAAAAGTAAGAAAAGTAAGACAAGATTTATATAGTAAGATTTATTATTAAAAAATATGGCAAAAAAAAATAGCGAAGAAAATTTTTGTTGCGATATATCTTCTTGTTGTAAAGTAGAATCAATAGTTACGGTAAGTTCTAAGGGTCAAATTGTACTTTCTCCCGGCATTAGAGATTCTATGAACCTTCAAGAGGGGGATAAATTGGTTTCAATATTAATGAACGCAAATTCAGAATCCCCATTAGTTGTATTAATGAAAGCAGACAGTTTTGGAGATATCGTCAAAAATTTTCTCGGGCCTATTATGAAAGATCTCTATTCAAGTAGTAGTGATTAACAAGGAGGATTTATTAAAATGGAAGAAAAAGAAATTAAAAAAATTGTAAGAGTTAAATATGCTGATGTTGCAAAACGTTCAGCTTCGTGTTGTGGACCTGTTCCTACAAGTAGTAATCAAGGAATCTCATGTTGCGGACCTACCCCCGCTAAAAACACTCAAATAAGTTCCTGTTGCGGACCCTCCAATGCTAATTCTGACTCATTCTCTAACCTTAGTAAATTCATAGGATATTCAGAGGAAGAACTTAATTCTGTTCCAGAAGGTTCGAATCTGGGCTTAGGATGTGGAAACCCTTTAGCTCATGCAAGCATAAGGGAGGGAGATACTGTTCTTGATCTTGGATCAGGTGCGGGTTTTGATTGTTTTTTAGCTGCACAAAGAGTTGGAAAAACTGGGAAGGTGATTGGCGTAGATATGACTCCAGAAATGATTGATAAGGCCAGAGAAAATGCATCAAAAGGAAACTATGAAAATGTGGAATTTCGATTTGGAGAAATTGAACATTTACCTGTTGCTGATCACAGCGTTGACCTAATTATCTCAAATTGCGTTATTAATTTAGCACCTAATAAAGAAAAGGTGTTTCAGGACGCATTTAGAGTACTAAAACCAAAAGGAAAATTAATGATTTCAGATATAGTTTTATTAACTGAGCTTCCAGATTACGTGAAAAATTCTATAGATGCTTATGTTGGCTGCGTTTCAGGTGCTCTTTTAAAGGAAGACTATATTAACGGAATGAAAAATGCCGGTTTTGAAGATGTAAAAATTTTAAGTGAAACTTCTTTTCCTATTGACGTGTTATTAATCAATCCTGATATTATGGAGCAAGTTAAGAAATTAGACATACCTATGGAAGAACTAGAAAGCATAGCAAAATCTGTTGTCAGCGTAAAAGTTGAAGCTAAAAAATAAATTAGAGGCAAATAATATGAAAAGAAAAGGAACACATAAACCAACGATTGAGGATGTAATTGAATTAAGTGGTCTTGAAACATTACATCCAGGGGGTTTTGCCCTGACAAGACGAACTGCTGAGCTTGCTGGCTTAAAGCCAAGAATGAAATTATTAGATGTTTCAAGTGGAAGAGGGACTCAATCTATATTTTATGCCAAAGAATTTGGCGTTGAAGTCATAGGTGTAGATATTGCTGAAGAAATGATTCAATCTGCAATGGATAATGCAAAAAATGCTGGAGTTGGTAATCTAGTTAGCTTCAAATTAGGCGACTCTCAAAATTTACCGTTTGATGATAATATATTTGATGTTGTCATTAATGAGTGTGCAGTTGGAATACCTGACGATTCTCAGGCAGTATTAAATGAAATGGTACGAGTTGCTACACCAGGCGGGGTTATTGCGATGCATGAATCAACCTGGCGCAAAACTCTTTTGGACACTGAAAAAGAAGAATTCTCAGAACGATATGGTACAACACCCTTAGAATATGATGAATGGATTGCAATGCTCCAAAAGGCAGGAGTAAAAGAAATTATAACCGAATTTGACGAATGGTCAAAACCGGAAATGTTTTGGAAAATTAGAAAAGATCGTGATGTGGAGCATTTTTCAAAAATATTTACGAATAAAGAATTAGGCGCGACGATTAAAAAGATTACAGAAGAATACGGAGAGCAGGGCGTAAAAAAGGTGCTTGAAAATCAGAAAATATTTTTTGATGCGGTTCTTGGCGGAAAATTAGGATATTGCCTATTTAAAGGTATAAAATAATAAAAATTATTTTTTTTAATATTTTTCAACAATTTTCATTTTAATATCAATTAACGGGGTTTATAGATTTGGAAATGGGAAAAAATAAAAATATTATTTATAATGGTGTAGATACCGAATTCTTTATAGATAGTCTTTGGATTTTAGAGAGAAGTTCCGGATTATGCATTTTTGAAGAAAATTATGTAGATTTTACTAAGAATGGTATAACTTCCGATTTAATAGCCAGTTTTTTATCGGCATTATTATCTTTTGCCGGAGAAACATTTACAGATGAAATTCAATATATTAAGTTTTCCAATAGAAAGATCTTTTTCCACTTTTCAGACTATGTATTATTTGTTATTGCGATAAATAACAAGAATACGGACAACATTATTCAAACTGAATGGATTAAGAAAGAGATTGCAGAAAGATTTAATAATAAATATCAATCGGTTTTTAAACATGAATATTGGGCCAATAACATCAGCATGTTTAATGGATTTTCAACTATTCTTAAAAATCTTGTGAAGAAAGAACCCATAAAAGAGAAATTTGTTCAATCATGCATATCAAATAAAAACTGTGAATTTTTCGAAAGATTTCTTAGAAAGAAAACAAATATCTCTTGTAAACATAAAGAGAGATTAGAAAAAATATTCCATACAGCAATTTTTAAATAATTTTCATAAATTTATTTTTACATTATTTTTTTTCTTAAATCACCAAAATAATATCTTTAAAATAAAAGGAAATGATATTAATAATATCAAAATCTTTTTCTTAGTGATTATCGTGGTTGGATTAAATTTAGAGGATTTAAAATCATGGAAACGAATGGGCTGTTTAATAGCGGTAGTAGGTACCCTTCAGATGATAGTGTTAACATTTATAGCTATGATAATTTATCCCGATGGGTATTCATTTACGGAACATTATTTTAGTCATTTAGGTTTAACACGTACTCCGGATGGGAATCCTAATTCCTTCTCTCAGGCTTTATTTATTATAGCTTTAGTGGTCGCTGCTATTGCTTTAATACCTTTTTGGATAGTTATGACAACGATTTTTTCGGATTTAGAAGGGATAAAATATTTTATTTACTTTGGATCTATTCTCGGCTTACTCTCTTCCCCGTTTTTAATAGGTGTAGCAATATTTCCTGGAGATACTCACGGGGCACTTCATAGCATGTCCGCAAGAAATTTCTTCTTACTTTTTGCGATTGCTATTTTAGTGTATTCAATTGCAATATTCTTTAATAAGGATTATCAGAACATTTATGCTATTGTCGGTATAATATTTTCTATAATTATCGTTTTATTTATATTCAGGTTTTTTAGCGCTATTAACCCGATTATGCAAAAAACGATTATTTATGGCTTTTGTTTATGGGGGGCTTTTCAAATAACTAAGATCTGGAAAGAGGTTGGTCCTTAGAATGATTAAATTTATTCTTTCCTATTTGGACAGGATTATTATTGCTTTTTTAACATTAGAGCTTTTAAAATCATGGAAACGTTTATGTTGCATTGCAATTGTGTTAGGAGGGTTCCAATTTATTTTACTAACCTTTATTGCTATGATCTTTTATCCTGGTGGCTATTCTTTTACTGAAGACTATTTTAGCAATTTAGGGACGACCGTTAATGTGAAAACAGGATCACCTAATGGCATTTCTAGAGTTTTGTTTTTAATTGCATGCGTCGTAGTCGGAGCTTCTTTAATTCCGTTTTGGGTTGTGTTAATGGCTCTATTTACCGAATCTAAATTAACATTTTATATCAGCCTATTCGGATCAATTATAGGAGTAGCCTCTTCTCTATTTTTAATGGGTATTGGAATTTTTGCTTGGGATACCCAATATTTCTTACATTCAACGTTGGCAAATATGTTTTTCATATTTATTATAATTGCAATGTTAACATATTCAACGGCGATTTTATTGAATCCAGAATATCCTAATATCTATTCTTTTGTAGGTATAGTATTTTCTATTTCAAGCATAATCTTCTTATCTGTATTCAGCTATTCAATAATAATTAGCGTAATTCTGCAAAAAATCATAGTTTACGGATTTATTTTATGGGCAGTACTTCAAATTTCAAAAGTTTGGAAGGAATATGGTATACCATTCAATTTCAAGAGGTTTTTGGGACGCTCAATAAAAAAGATTTTTTTAAAATAAGAGAAACTTAAATTCATTTCATTTTTCAAGGACAATTTTACAAAAACTTAAAATAACAAAATCTAACTATA
>CAZRKO010000135.1:3869-5107 GCA_964600445.1 uncultured archaeon | reverse complement strand
ATTAAAGGAAGACCTCTCTTCCTAATCAAATCTCGCTTAATAGCTTAAAATAATTTTTTTTTTAATTTTTTTTTTTTAATGTTATAATCTTTAAAAGATTATTATTACAGGCTAGGATTGTCTAATCATTTTTGAAGGATACCATTTTTGGAACCATGAGGTAAAACTAAACATAGGAATCAGTGAGATATAAGAAATAATCATCAAAATAAGATATAATTCGCTAAATATGATCATAATGTAGTTATAAATTGCCATAATCAGAAAATATAATCCCCATAGTCCACATAGTATATTGTTAGTTTTTAAAAAGGCCCGAGACCCCCAGATTGCTTTTGGGTATGGTAATCGAGAGTATTCTGCTGTCAAGCTGAAGTAGTTCATAAGGGAGCCTAACCATAATCCTCCAAGAAAGAGGTAATTTATAATTCTGTAATATGTTATATAAAATTCAATGCCAATACCGTATAAAACAGCAGCAAAAATTAAATAGATACATGTACCCTTTTCAAACAATGTTGGTCGATTCGTTAAAAAGTGATAAAGAGTTATAATAAGTGCTATTCCTGCTGCGACAATTTGAGGAAGTATGCCAGGAGAAATTGAACCCCAGATCCAGATTATCATCCAAGGAATAAATGCAATATTCAACCACATCATAGCTGGTAGATTAAGTGGCCCTCGATGATCAGGTATCTTTTCTAAATTTTTAATTGGTTTTTGAGATTCTCTTGAGATTGCTTCTTGAGAATCAGATTCAGAGAAAATCTTATTTAATTTTAATACTAAATTCATGTCTCCCTCAACTTTAAAAAGCTTTTTCATAAAAGCCTTTGTTCCATCGAGTTCTCCTGTTGAGATTTTCATCCATATATCTGCTGGTGTGATAATCGTCATAGTAGGATCGGGGTATGAACCTCTATAGGCCTTGCATTCAGCCTTATTGATGACAAGATAATAGTTTTCATTTTCAAGGTTAAACTGTATGACAGCATCTAATCCCGGTTCTGCTTTTGGGTTATATTGTAATGCCATTCCAGCAAAGAATGTTGCCATACCTCCATCTGTCAATTTTAAGGGTTTTTCTTCTTTTGTCATTTCTTTAACACGATATTTTTTTTAAAAATTCTATTATGTAAGTAATTAGAGATTTACTATATTTAATTTAGACGAATCTTTAATTATTAGTTTCAAATTATTTTTAGCTTAAAATTAAGAAATAAATAATTTTTAAAGTT
>CAZRKO010000135.1:0-3769 GCA_964600445.1 uncultured archaeon | reverse complement strand
CTTGGAACATGTCTACTCCAATAAGAACATATATCTCTGAAAATAAGGATAAATTTAAAGATGTGGCTTTTTTCTGTACAGAAAGAAGTAGTGGAGGAGAGAAATGTTTTGAGAACATGTCTGTATTGTGCGATAAAGAACCTGTCGCAACACTTGAACTTAATAAAGATGAAATAAAAGAAGGCATACATATTAAGAAAATTAAAGAGTATGTAGATAAGATAAAAAATAACTAATTTTTTTTATCAAATAGATTTAGGTTATTTTTAATTTTTCTAGATTTATAAGAAGAAAAAATAATAAAAAATCTTAGAAAACTTTCCAAATATTATGAATTCAGAAGGAAGAAGATTCTACCCGCTTGCCATGGTCAATATAACGAATAGATGCACCTTAAGATGCAAGCACTGCTTTGTTTTTCGAGAAGGAAATCCGAACATTCCAAAAAAGAATGAAATGCCTGCGGAAATAATGATAAAAGAGATTAAAAAGTATAAAAGGAGGCACGGTATCTATTCAATGGTGTGGATGGGGGGAGAACCGCTTCTAAGAAAGGATGTTTTGAAATTAGGTGTTAAGATTTTCCCCCGAAATGTTGTTACTACTAATGGAACTCTCCCTTTAATTAACTTAGGACCAGATACAAAATGGGTTACCTCATTAGACGGTCCTGAAGAAATAAATGACGAAATACGCGGAAAAGGGAGTTTCAAAAAGGTTATCAAAAATTTAAATAGTTTGCCGGACGATTTTACAGGTGATCTCCAATGCCAATGCGTAATTACTAAAAAGAATGAACATGTATTTGAAGAACTTATTGATATTATAATCAAAGAAACTCCAATTAGAGGATTTCTCTTTTCATTTTACGTTCCAAGGAAGAACGATACATCTGAATTTGCCTGGAAGTCTTTAAAAGAACGGGATTTTGCCGTGAAAAAAGCTCATGCCATGAAAAAGAAATATCCGAATTTTATACTCAACAAGGAATTAGCTTTTGAACTGTTATTATCTCAAAATGCTTTAGCAATAACGAACAATTGCCCGATGAAGAAATATTTGCTGCCGCTTTATTTAGGTGATGAAGGCTTTGAAGTCCCTTTTTGTTGCCACGGAAATGATGTAGATTGCGACTTATGCGGATCTTTTGGAGTGTTTCATCTTGGAGCTCTAATAAAGACGAACCCCCTTTTTGATTTTGAAAATTTTGGCAATTTAGATGCTATTTAACATAATATATACCAAATTGTCAAGTCTTATTATTAATTTTAAAACTCTAAACAATTTTAAAAGATTAAATTGAATCAATTATAATATTTAAGAAAATACTTATCTAAACCTAAAATTTTAAATAAAAATTAATTGAGGTGAAAATGAAATATGGCCTTTTTTATGGTGACCTTTACATATCCACCAGATAAAGCAAAGGAAGTTGGAGAGGCATTTGTTTCTGGTAAAGCTCCAGAACTTCCAGATTATGTAAAGCGTACACAGATATTTATTGTGTTGGATGTAGAGCTTAAGACTTATGCGATTTATCAAGTTCCGGATGAGAAAGCACATGAGGGATTAGTGGCAATAACTAAGAGATTTACTGGATACTTTGACATTGAAGGTTCTAGGTTCAAAATAGAGCCATTATTGACTATCACAGAAGCTTTACCCTTGATTGGGCTAGGTTAACTGTTAATTAAAATTATGTTTTTTTTTTTTTTTAAAATTAAGCATTTTTATCAGGAAAAGTCCCAAAATTATTTGATTTTGCTACTCAAGAAAAAGTTTTCGATGTAGTAGATGAAGTCAAGAATAGACATTATTTTTTATAAAAAATTATTAAGAAAAAAGGCATAGATTATCAAGAAATTAATAATTTTCCGTACTCATCTTTTTTTATTTTTTTTCGATTAATATAAGTATAAATAAGAATTTGTTTTTTAGTTTATAAATAATCGAAAGATGGAGAATTATATATGAGCAGTGAGTCAAATTTTGATCCTGAAAATCACATTTTAACTTGTCCATTCGACAAATCATGCAACCTTCCAAAAATGCAAAGTTTATGTCATTTCCCTGAATATAAAGTGTGTCCTGATTATGAAGTTAAATTACAAAAATTAAAATCAAGTGTAAAAAGTTTACATTAAAAATTTTAATATTTTTACGAGTTAGATACTCTTACATTCAATAAGGAGCGTTTTTATATATCTTGTTGTCAGTCTTATTTTAAAAATTTTAAATCATGTATACCGCCCCGACCTACGTAACCAATAAAGTTGAGAAAATCATTTATCATATCGGCTATAAGAAGATCCCTATGCACGTACGTTTTAATTTCAAATGTCTAACTTTTTATTTTTTCAATTTTCATTTGAATCTTAAAAGATTTTTCCTATGATTCCTCAATTTCGTAGGTTTCTTTTTTAATTTTTTTTACTTTCTAAGGTTAATTTGATTATAAAATCGATCACAAGTTTTATAAATTAAAATTTGATACTAAATTATGTACTTGCATTAACAAAATTGTATGTACAAAAATAAAAAAACAAGCGATAATTAGATGGGAAAAATAACGAAAGATGTTTTAGCGAGAGTCCCAAAAGAATGTGAAATATGTGACAGTGTTAGGATAGAATATTGGGATGAAACAGAGGAAGAATTCATCTTTCGATGTATTGATTGTGGGACGTATTATCCAATTCCTATTGATGACATGTCCTTATATGATTACCCATTCTAATTGTGAATTAGTTTTATCTGGAGAACATCTTGTTCATTTTTATCAATAAACTCATATCCCCCTCAACCTTAAATAATTTTTTCATAAAAGCTGCTGCTCCACTAATTTTACCAGATGAAATTTTCATCCATACATCCTTAGATGAGATTATTGTCAAGGTCGGTTCTGGATATGAACCATTATATGCGGTACATTCGCTTTCATTTATGATAAGATTATATTTCTCATCATCAAGATTAAATTGCATTACCGCTTTTAGTCCGGGGACTGCTTTAGGATTATATATTTCCGCCATTCCAGCAAAGAAAGCTGACATTCCACCCTCATCTGTGATTTTTAGAGGTTCTTTATCTGTTGCTTCTAATTTAACTTTGCTATAATCTTTGGGCAGCATAGATTCCCAATATTTGTTTGCCATCTCTTGAAATATCTTTATCTCCTCATCAGTATAAGTAGTTTTATCTATGATTGCCTGTTTCGTTTCTTTCGACATAACCCCTTCTTTTCCCACTTCAAACCCAGCTTGTTCTATCACTTTATACAATTCTTTGTAATTTTCTTGAAAATCATCCATGCTCATGGGTTCTGATCCAGGAATCAATATTTCACCAATATATCTATCCCCACCTCTATACATTTGCTTGAATAAAGTAACTAAGGCATCAAAATGGGACACTTCTGGAAATCCAGCTACACTAATTAGAAATACCTTTTGATCTATAGGTTCTCCTCGTCTAGGATGAGAAGTTTTCCCTCCTTTTTCAACTAAATCTGGTTTTATTAATGGTATTTGACGGTCTAAAAAATTTTTCAATAGACCAGTGACATTATAAATATAAAGAGGGGTTGAAAATACAATCAAATTCGCTTTTTGTAGTTTAGGTAAATTTTCTACCATATCATCTTTATGAATACATACTCCAGGCGTTTTTGTCCAACATGTGAAACACCCAATGCAATGATGAATCTTTTGCTTAGAGAGCATAATTTCATCAACGTGTAGACCTGCTCTTCTCAATCCATTTGCAAAAT
>CAZRKO010000134.1:0-5135 GCA_964600445.1 uncultured archaeon | reverse complement strand
ATAATTAATTAATCATAATATATTTTTCAAATTCTCATATAAAAACTTTTAATAATAAGTGTTTCTTTTCTGAGAAAGAGAATGCTTCAAAAAGAGAATTAATTTTTTATAGCAAGTCCTGATTTTTCATTATGCTATGAGTTATTTCTGTAAATATTGATTCTACATTCTGGCCAGTTTTAGCTGAACATTCAATAACTTTATTTATATGGCGGGATTGGGCAAATTTTAACGCCTGTTCAGAAGTAATCGCACGCCTTTCCGTAACATCTAACTTTCCGCCAACGATTAAGAGAGGAATTGGTTTAAGATCATATCCACATCCTTTTTTGAAAACAGATAACCATTCATCAAAATCCATTATGGTGCTATATCGTGTAATATCATACATATAGATACCCCCAAATGATCCCCGGGCATATGCCGGTAAGAAAAACCTGAAACGTTCTTCACCTCCAAAATCCCAGATCTGTAGTATCACAGACCAATCTTCTATTTGTACATGTTTAGTAACTATATCAACCCCGATCGTCATTTTAGTACTTTGGCTGAATTGACCTGTCACATATCTTTGAACGAGAGTGGTCTTTCCTACACCGCCATCTCCAAAAATGCAGATTTTGAAAGTTGCCGTTCGCATGTTTTTTAAAGCTTTATCTTTTCTTAATTAGAGATCGAATTTCTATATATAATTTTGTATAAGTTATAATATATAATTTACATTTATAGTGTATTTTTAAGAAAGTCGCATGAATAATATTCCATTTATCAGAAGTCGATTTCTCATAGGAAGTGGCTGAGAATTCTATAAATTCTTTATTAACCATATAGGACTTGACCAAGCCATATTATTATTGGAAAGAAACACTCTAATATAATAAAAAATAAAAATCTCGTTTTTCTGAATATGTTTCAAAGCTACATCATTAAATAAATCAGAATCAATATACTCATATGTAGTTTCTTCATGATTTAGTGTTTTAAAATCAATTACAGAATTATTTCTAATTAACTCGATTTTTTTAATAGGGATAGGACTAAATAATGATAGATTAATTATTCTTTCAGAATTTAGATAAGTTTCCTTCTCTACAGCTATGATATCTCCCATAAAATAGTTATTTACAAGGAATTCAATAATTATCCGGGGTCCGGTGGTACCATAGCATTTTCGATTATTGAGAGCCTCCCACAGCGATTCTTTAGTGAGATTTTCAGCCCATACTGCCATAATTCCTGGAGGATAAATCCCATTGTCGGGATCGATCGAACCTGAGGGATAAATCCCAAAATGATCATCTCCTCCAGCAACAAAACCTAATTTATAACCTCTCTCAAGAGCATCTGAAACAAATGAATCTCTTTTTTCTAAAACCGCTCCTCTCTTTCTTGCGTATTTTCCGTAGCCGAAAAACTTATATCTGGGAGGCAATGGATTACCTTTTATAGATGGATATTCTTGATTACCCCAGGTTGAATAAATTTCTACTAACTTTTCAAGAGCATTATCAAAATATGTCCAATTTCGATATCCTGGCCTTAAAGCTGTATGATGGGCAATCATCAACACTTTATCTTCATACGGTTTCAAATTTTTTATTAATTTTCTTGTAGAATTGTATTTATTAAGATCTGATCGAAATACTGGAATAGTATCATCATAATTATAAATACAAATATCTCCATACCCCGAATACCAAGAACCCCACTCGTATCCAAATATAGATATAAATTCACGATTTTTATGATACTCTTTGACTGTTTGTTTTATTTCTTCAAAATCTTCATCAGATGTCTCCCATAAATGATCATGTTCAGTAACCGTACCAAAATCTAATCCTGCATTTATTAAATTCTCAAAATAATCCTCTGGCTCCCTTATACCATCACTTTTGAGGGAGTGACCATGAATATATCCCCAATATAATCGTCTTTCCATTGGTTTTTCTTTACAAATAATAGGATTTGATTTAAAATACTGATTTTTAAATAAAACCTCGAAATAAAAAATCCCTGGTTTTGAATGTTTTAATCCTCTTTTTATTAGTAATCCTTTATTGCTTTCATTAAATTCAATATTACGTAAAAAACTTCTTTTATCAGGGGGTTTAAATTCATATAATTGAATCTTTTGGTCAAAATTCTTCACAAGATTTTTGAATCTATCTTCAACTCTTATTAATACTTTAAATTCTTCATTAACTACGACTAAAGATGGACTAATTAAAGTAATATCAAAATCTTGTTCATTAATGACATTTATCGCAGGAGAATTTTCTATGAGAATAGGTTTCTTATTAGGAAGTTCAACCATTATCTCGATTTTTTTACTTTGTTCTACTAATGATTGAACTAGAGTATTGTAAATGTTAAGCTGAAAAATAGTATCCTTTTTTATTCCTCTCTCATTACAAACTAAATATTTTATTAATAAATCTTTTCCAGTAATAAGCATAGGATTTAATTTAACAGGGGGGCTTAAATTTAGTTCAATAAATCCATTTAAATTAGGATCAAATGGCTGTAAATAATACCAATCATTTTTATTGTTTCTTCCCCCCCTTAATCGAAATATTAAAGAGGAATCTTTTGGTAGATCGAAGGAAATATTAAAAGAAATTGAAATATTAACGAGATTTCTAACTATTACACTTTCAGGTTCAATCTTTAAATTTTCAACACGGAACTTGTTTTCTTTCAAAAAATAAATTCACGAATTTTTTTCTCTCTCTATTTCTCTCTATTTCGAATTTAACTCTTCATTTTTTATTACCGTTATTAATATAGCGATAAAAATCAATCCACATCCAATCCATGCATGTAATGATAGAACCTCGTTTCCGATTAAATAACTAGCAAATAAAACAGCAAAAACGGGCTCGAGAGTAAAAATAATTGCTGTCTGAGAAGGACCCTGATATTGTTGGCCCCAGTTCTGAAATAAAAACGTAAGTGTGGTTACTATAAGGCCTATATAAACCATAATTAGCCAAAAACTCATATTAGCACTCATCAAATCATAAGATTCATTAAGTAATAAAGAGCTGCCAAAGCATAATAATGCTAGTGTTGTTAATTGGATAATAGAATAAAGGTAAATATCAACAGCTTTTACATATTTATCATTAAAAACAACGAAAAGTGCGCAAAATACGGCACAAATTAATACCAATATATCCCCAATAATAACTTCTGCATTTCCTTCCAATAATAAGAAAGCCATTCCTGCCACTGATAAAGCAACTGCAATCCAAACTCTCATATTCACATCTTTTTTCTTAAAAATCATCCAAGCTAGAAATGGAACCATAACGCAATTTAATCCCGTAATAAATCCCGCTTTTCCGGCAGAAGTTGTTTGAAGTCCAATGGTTTGGAAAGCAATGGCGAAATAATAGATAATTCCACTGATAATTCCCATCCATATAATATCCTTATTTATCTTCTTTATATGGACAAAAAATGGAGTAAATCCGATGAGAGCTATTACGTACCTTAAACCGAGATATAAAAAGATTGGAACTTCTTTAGTAACTGTTTTGGTAATGATAAATGTTGAACCCCATAAGATTGAAGTTATGATTAATACTATAATCGCGAGGATTTTTTTTTCTGAATGGGAAATAGCAACCATAGTTATTCTGAGACATTATTATTTTCATTAGTAAAAGATTTCATAATTTACTAATCTATTAATTTTTAATTAAAACATTCTCTTAAATTTCATAGTTTTTGTGTTCTTTTAAGAATGAAAAAAATATCATGTAAAAGTTTAATATTGACTGTATAAATTTTTTTATATATCCTAAAATAAATAATTATTAAACAACAAATTAAAGAGATTCAATAGAGTCCGATATTTATGCCAGAAATAGAAACTAAAATAGAAATAAATGCACCTCCAGATGTAATCTTTAAGATATTAGATGATTTTAAAAATGCACAGGTTTGGAACATAGTAATTACCCATACTGAGGAATTAGAACCAAATAAAAAGTATTTCTTTAAAACAAATATAGGAGATATGACAGTCACACGAACTGAAACTAAAAAAAACCAAAAAGTCGCAATGCTTCAAGAAGGGAGCCCATTACAAGAAATGGCGTACATTTTAGAACCCAAAGGGGATATAACAGAAGTAGCAATATGGGGTATATTTGAACTTGAAGAACAGCGGAGTATTATGAAAATGGCAGGTGAATTGCTCCTTAAAAGTTTAAAGGTTTATGTTAACTTTCTAGTTGCTGGAGGGAAGCCCGAAGAATATACAAAATCATTTGGGGAAATAAAAAAAGCCTAATCAATTTTTTATGTAACTCTATTTTTTTTTAATTATTACACAAATATAGAGCTAAACAAGTTTTAGTAAATCCGCATCAGTAATAATTCCTATATATTTTCCATGTTCTTTTACAAGGACAGCAGAATAATTTGTTAATAAATTAGAGATATCTTTTATATCCCAGTCCTTTTCTACTTCTGGAAATGGTAATTCCTTAATAAGATCAACCTCTGCATTAATTAACTCATGGTTATCTGTTATTACTTTTTGTATTTTTTTTGAGGTAATACTTCCTAAATTCTTGTTGTCAGCTATAATTGGAAGTTGTGATATATTATATTGATTCATCAATTCGACTGCTTTTTTAATAGGAGATTTAGGATTTATAGCTCTTGGATTTTTGCTCATAATATCATCAGCTTTTTTCTCTGTTTTTTTTCGGAGCATCATCTCATGTTCTAAAAATTCAAATAATTTTTTAACCTTAGAATACGGAGGATCTACATCATCATTTTCAATTCGAGAAATAGTTGATTGCTTAACGTTAATTATCTTGGCAAGAACTTGCTGACTAATATCCAACTTCTTTCTTAGATCTTTAATTTCTTTTAGTTCAGGTAAGATTTTCATTATTAACAGTTATGTAAATATAATTCTAATGCATAATTTATGCATCACAAGCATAAAGTCAATCTCAATTATTTATATAATTAAGATTGTTTATAATATTAATTTTATTGATATTTTTAAAATTAAAACAAATTAAATACTTAGGTGATATATTGACTAAAACATATGCAGAAATAAATGAAAAAATAAAAAATGGGAGCGTAATTGTCCTTACTGCTGAGGA
>CAZRKO010000133.1:0-5138 GCA_964600445.1 uncultured archaeon | reverse complement strand
TTTTAGCATCAGAAGCAGCTAAAAAAATAACTGGAGAGGTTTTTAGAATTGTAGGGGATAGCGTGTATGTTTTTCAAGGATGGCATTCTTACAATAGTATTAGTAATAATGGAAAGCCTTTCACTCCGCAACTTCTTGTCGAGAGAGTCAAATCAGAGTTAATGAAAGGATTACCCCGGAAAGAGACTCTTATGGATCTTATTGGTGGTATGATCAAAATGTGAGCTACGCAGAGGCGTAGTCTTTTTCTTTTAACTTTTTTTTTTATTTTTTATTTTGAACAATATAATGTTAAGATTATATAGGAATCTCCTATAAAATAGTATAATTTAGAAAAAATTAAAACCAGAAATAAAAATTTAAATATTTTAGTCCTTTATTGATTTGCCTTTTGTTACCGCTTTTTGAACTGCTTTCCTTGCTATGGTTGCGGGATCTGCTAATTTTTCTATGCCTTTTACAGCTGCTTGAGCCGCTTGTCCAATAAGATCCCCTGTAACCGGTGCTCCCCCTAATGCAACCTCTGCGATTACAACTCCTGCGGCAGGAGTTAATGCCGCTGACACAATTGTGGTTACTGCTGCGATAGCGACTACTTTTGCCACTTTTTTTGCCGTAGCACTATCAGCACCATATTTTTCCTTTGAATCATCGCCAATGGCTTCCAGTGATCGTTTAAGCCCCTTTTTGATTAAAATATCTAAAGCCTCATTCTTCTTCTTCTTTTTTCCGTCGTAAAAAATTCCATCTTTATAAGCGTGTTCTAAAAATTTCGTTAAGGATTTAAATTTCTTGACTTTTTTATAACCGTTCCACTCATCATCCTTGAAATTTGTTAGAATAGTATTTATTGGTTTACCCTTGTTTACAGCAAAGTCATAAATATATGGCTCCTTTTTATCATCCATATACACGGCTTCATAAATATGATCACCAATTTCCTTTTCTTGTCCTATTAAAATCCTAAAGTTAATTTGATTAGTTTTTCCGATCATGCCTTTAGAAAATTTAGCAAGAGCAACTTTCCCCTTTTTAGCTTTTTCTTCTTTTTCCGTAATTGTATCAGAACGCTTTTCTTCAAAAAAATCATTTAACGCATCCCATGCGTCCTTGAACACCTTTTTTGATTTTTTAATTTCATCTCCCAAATGACATCACTTCCAAATTTATTGTGAATTTAATTAAATCTCGATTATAATAATTATGTAATTTAAATATTTATATTTATGTCTTAGACGTTTATAAAAAACCAATAAGCTCAATTCCTTTCTATTTTTTCTACAATGAGTAATGCCTGATGTTAGATTTTTAAAAAAGAATTTAAAATCTTTCTCTAAATGTTTTTGTATCAAGCTTTTTATTAATGAAAATATCGAATTTGTTTGTTCCTCTCTTTTAAATTATTTTTTTTAAAATTTTTACACTTAAATATCATCAACTCTTACATATTAATATAAACTTTAATCCTTAATACAAAACAAATTGAGTTAAATGAGTGAAAAGTTAACTAAAATATTGGAATCACTAAAAAGCATTAAAGGCGTGCACGGCGCCGCATTAATCGAAAAATTTGGACTGATTAAAGGTAGTGCCTTACCAGGCTGGGTCGATCCCGAAGCAGTAGCAGCTATGGTAACGCTTATTCTAAAAGCTTCACAGCGAGCAACTAAAGAATTAGAACAAGGGGTATTCAAAAATGCTATTATCGAGAGCGAAAAGGGCAAGATCTTATTTGCTGAAATTGAAGGAAATATCCTTACACTTATCGCAACTAGAGAGGCTAAATTAGGGATAATAAACCTCAAATTGGGAGCTGCTAGTGAAGTTATTAAAGATTTGGTATAATTACCTCTCTTTTAATTTTTTTTAATACTTTTTTTTGAAAATTAGAGTTCTTTATTCTTTGAGAAGTTTTAACATTATTTCTTTAGTAATTTCAGGATCAATTTGTCCTTTAGTTTTTTGCATGCATTTACCAATTAAAGCTTGCAATGCTTTTGGATTTTTCTCATAATCTTTAACTGTTTTAGGATTTTCTTTCAACACTTTCCTTACAATTTCAGTAATCTTTTCTTTATCAGAAATTCTCTGTTTTCCAGTTTTCTTTAAAATGTCTGAAATGGAAGTGCCTTTGGTCATTATCTCATCCACAAAACTCTTCCCGATCTTTCCCGTAATTTTGCCTTCTTTTATGAATTTAATTAAGTCTTCTATGTGTTGGGGATTCAATTTAGTTTCTGTTATAGTTATGTTATTTTCATTTAACCAGCGTGAAACATCTCCCATTAACCAATTACAATAAAATTTATATTCCACTGGGCCAAAAGACTTATCTATTTTTATGCCTACTTCAAAAAAATCTGCTATATCTTTATCCAGCACAAGAATCTCAGAATCAAATTCAGATAATTTGTATTTTTTTTGAAAACGCTTTGCTCTTTCATTAGGCATTTCAGGTAATTCTTTTTTGACACCAGATATAAATTTATCGTCAACCTCAATTGGAACTAAGTCCTGCTCGGGAAAATAACGATAATCCTGCTCAAATTCCTTTGTTCTTAAAGAAATAGTGATCCTCCGTTTATCATCCCAATGGCGAGTTTCTTGAATTAATTCTTTTCCTCTTTTCAATTGATTTTTCTGCCTTTGAATTTCCCATTTTAATGCTCTTTCTACTTCTTTAAAACTATTTATATTTTTTACTTCGCTTCGAGGATGTCCTTTTAATGAAATATTGGCATCTACTCTTACTGAACCTTCAAGTTCTAAATTAGAAATGCCACAGTATTGAACTATTGATTTTAATTGTTTAAGATATTCTCGTGCTTCTTCAGGTGTTTTTATAACAGGCTCAGAGACAATTTCGATAAGAGTTACCCCAGAACGGTTGTAGTCTACTAAAGTATAAGGTGATGTTGCTATAGTTCCTTTATGAACTAATCGTGCGGGGTCTTCTTCAAGATGGATTCTATTCAGGATTATATCTTTTTTCTTGCCATTTAATTTAATTGTTATTTTTCCACCATCACCAAAGGCCCTCCCTCCTGCTTTATTGTATTGAGATATTTGAAACCCTTTCGGAAG
This sequence comes from uncultured archaeon, assembly GCA_964600445.1. Lineage (GTDB taxonomy): Archaea > Asgardarchaeota > Lokiarchaeia > Sigyniarchaeales > SOKP01 > LW40-45. The sequence goes on along the minus strand of CAZRKO010000133.1, from coordinate 2,054 downwards.
GTCTGGATAAAAGTAATTCTTTCTATAGAACCAGAAGGAATTATTTATGTCACAATCTAAAGCTAATGCTAATCTTGTTGCAAATTCGATTGCTTTTTTATTAATTACTGGCAATGAACCAGGAAGACCGATACAGATAGGACATATATGGGTATTCGCTTCTTCACCTCGATAATCAGTGCTACAACTACAAAAAAATTTAGTTTTAAGATTTGTTAATTGAATATGTACTTCCAATCCAATTATAACATCATCATATTTATTGCTCATTTCTTAATCCCTCCATTTTTAATTGGTGGGATTTTTCTAAAAAGATTCAGCTCTTGTTCAAGTTTATAGCCAATATTTAGAATACCCTTTTCATCAAAAAAATCTCCTATTATTTGAAATCCAATAGGGAGATCATTATTATCGAACCCGCAAGGTATCGAAATGGCGGGTAATCCCGCGAGATTAACTGGACAAGTTAAGATATCCATCATATACATTTGTATAGGATCATCTATTAATTCTCCTATTTTAAAGGCGGTTGTTGGCATTGTTGGACTAACGATTGAGTCACATTTTTTAAATGCTTCTAGAAAATCGTTTTTAATTAAAGTTCTCACTTTAAGCGCTTTGATGTAGTACATATCATAATATCCTGCTGATAATGCATATGTCCCTAACATAATTCTTCTTCTAACTTCTGTGCCAAATTCATCACCTCGCGTCCTACTAAAAACATCAAAAACATCTCCAGTAAGATTGTCGCTCATTTTGCCATATCTTAAACCATCAAATCGAGCTAAATTTGAACTCGCTTCACTCATGCAGAGTAAGTAATACGTTGGAACAGTATACTCAAGATGAGGTATTGAAACATCTACTATTGTTGCACCTAAACTTTCTAACTTTTCAATTGCATTTTTTACTGAACTTCTTACTGGATTGGCTAATCCTTCACCAAAGAATTCTTCAGGAACTCCGAGAATTTTTTTTTCAATAGGTTGAGTTAGTTCTTCAGTATATTTATCAACTTTTATATCGACTGAGGTTGAATCTAAAGGGTCTTTTCCTGCCATTATCTCGAGTAGAAGGGCAGAATCATATACACATTTTGTAATAGGTCCGATTTGATCCAGAGAATTTGCGAAAGCTACTAACCCATATCTAGAGACTCTTCCATAGGTTGGTTTTAATCCAACAACTCCGCAGTATGATGCGGGAGACCTAATACTACCGCCTGTATCACTCCCTAAGGCAAATATAGCTTGTCCTGCAGCTATCGCAGCCCCAGAACCTCCACTTGATCCTCCTGGAACTCTTGTTAAATCCCAAGGATTATATGATGGACCATAACAGCTAGTTTCAGTTGAACTACCCATGGCAAACTCGTCCATATTAGTATTTCCAATATGAATTGCCCCGCCTTTTTCAATTAAACGATCTATTACGGTTGCATTATAAGGCGGGTAATATCCCTTTAATATTTCTGAGCAACATGTTGTAGGAGTGTCTTTAATACAAATAAGATCCTTGTTCGCAATTGGCAAACCATATAATTTTCCAATCGATTTGCCTTTTTTTAAATTTTCATCTAACTTTTTAGCTTTCTTTAGAGCTTTTTCTTCAGTTAAATGAACAAAAGAATGTATCAATTGCTCTGTTCCTTTAATTCTTTCAATTCTTGATTGAATTATTTCTTGAATTGATAACTCCTTGTTTTTTATCTTTTCAATTAATTCAAATCCCATATGTTCATAGATCTTCATTGAAATCTAACCAGTGAAATCAATATATGTTATAATTTGATTACAAAATTAGCTTATCTTCACAAATTAACGATTTCTAAAAAATTTCACGGATTTTTATAAAAAAAGGAAAAAATTAAATCTTTTAAAAGAAAATTCAGAGATATTTGATGCTTAGACTTAGTTTAGGTTTTTCAAAAATATTCTAAAAACCGGGACAACCCAGATTAAGAGTGAAAAGAGCATTATCCATTCATAAAGGGGTGTATAATACATTACCATTAATACGGCTGTTAGAAATGGAAAGATGATCATATATAA
>CAZRKO010000132.1:0-5148 GCA_964600445.1 uncultured archaeon | reverse complement strand
ATATTTATTTTTTCCCATCTATTTATCACCAAATTAGTATTTAAATCTATTATTATTTATTAATTATTAATTATCATTTAAAATAACAGCGTTTAAAAAGAGGAAATATAATTAATTATCGATTAAGTATCTAAAATTTGTAACTTCTTTTATTGAATTTATTTCTACAACAATTTTATGAAAATCTTCGAGTGATCCCTCAAATACCATAAATAATTGAAGATTTTTAGAGAAATGTTGGTTTTTACTTACTATTTGATTTTTATATTTAAATTCTATTCTATTTAATTTCTTTAGAATAGTTATGTCGTTTGGTAAAACCACAATCATATTTCCAATAATATTTTTATTTTGAACAGGGAAGACTTCAACAGAGGAATCCGTTATACTGGAAATCTCAGGAGCTTGCATTAAGCGTAATAAGGCATCTCGTATTATCTTGGATTTGTTTTCATACTTACTGCTAGAAACAAGCTTGTTTATAAATTTCTTGAGACTTTCATTAATTGAGATGCTTATAATAGGCATAATTTACTTATACACTCATTTCTCTTTCTTTATTTATATTTGTTTACCAACTTATTTATATTTATTCATATGTGAAAACTTAAATTTTTATTGCCCTTTTTAATACGTTTTTAAATTGTTCTACATCATTCACCAGCTTATCGGCATCCTCATCTGTAATATTATCATCTTTTTCATATTTATTCAGTCTTGTTAACCAAAATTCTATGCGTCCCAAAACAGGGTTATCTTCCTTTAAAATTTTCCTTAATCTTGTAAATGTGTCGTGTAATTTATTCCGAATATTCTGAGCTTTCCATCTGAGCATACAGTAATCAGAAATTTCCATAAGGTTTTGCGTTATTGCCATACTATTTAAAGTTATCTCTCGTTCTTCTGATTTAATCTTCCTGATGATATTTATCTGTTCCATTAGTAATTCAATTATCCTTGCTAAAAATCCGGTGAGTTGTCCTGGATTTGCGCACCAAACCCTAACTTCTAAAGATTGGTTTGCCGCAGAAACAAAGATTCTCGTAATTATTCGGCCTCCTGTGACTTTAGCTTCAGCGCAAAACCATGCTTCAGCTTCATATGAGCTTACGGCATCTCCTCCCTCAAATGAGGTTACCATGCTGGTTTCAAAGTATTTTAATGCCCTGACGGCTGCTCTGTAGGCAAGTCTAGGGTCCAAATCGGCAATCAGAAAGGCTCGGGCATCATTCGGGAGATCTTGAATAGAAAGCTGACAATCTTCAATAGTACTCATAGAAGTACAGACCAATGGACATTTAATTTGGACTTCTTTCTTTCGGACGTGAATTGTACTTTTCTCACCTAATGCATTCTTATAGATTACACTTCCTCCGATATTGGATATTCCACATTCTTTTGGTTCTAAATAAAAATCTACTCCTCGAGAATTATTAGACTCTATAACTGGTATAGTTATTAATGGTTGTTTGACCTTATAACTTGTTGGAGTATCTAAAATAACCTTCACATTATTAATTGCCATAGTACTATGATTTCTTACCACTACTTTGAAATGAAGCTGCCCGCCCTCAAAATCATAATCTCTTAATACTTCTATATTATCTTCACCCTTTTGTTTAACTTCTTTGCGTTTTGCCGAAGCAGCTTTTTTTCCCTCCAACGGTACGCTATATGCTACAAATAATCTTTTTTGTGAATCAATATAGCCGTCAATATCTCCTTTCCCTATTAATCTGGCTAGATTCTCTTCCACACTAGCCTCTGTAATCCCTAATCTGCTTGAAAGTTCCCTCAATGTCATATTTCTATATGCTCTAGCAAGTTCTTTTATTTTTATTTCAAGATGTTTCATTGTCATGAATTCTCTACGTTGGGTGAAAATCCCTCTTATAGCTCCTTGTTTTATCATTTCATGCAGAGTTTTTCTTGCTAATTCTACTGCAATATTCTCTTTTTCAGCAAGTTTATTTAGCTTAACAATCCCTATCTCTTTTGCATATTTTTTAATCTCATTATGTAGTTGATTTGTAGTTACAATCTCTTTTCCTCTCGCGGCGAAAAAAGCATCAATCATCTTAGTTTTCATCAAATTTACACAAAAATTCTTTATTAACTCAGAAGGTATGTTAAAGTTTTTAGCCAGTACACCAATTGATACTCTTCCTTTCTCTTTAATGCTTTTAATTAAATTATCAGTAATATGTTTCTGAGTAAAATAATTCTTCTTATCCTTAGAAAACGATCCCCTAATTTGATGGAGACTAATGAGTTTATAAACTACTTGAAGGGCCATTTCTGAGTTCATATCAAGCATTAATCCTAAATCTGCAACCTTTATAGCACCTTCATTTTGAATTTTGGAAATTAATTTCTCCCTCATTTCAGGTGAAATATAATAAAACATCCGATTTTTCTGGTCTATGATTCCATAAATCCGATCTTCTTTGATATATTGCTTAATTAATTTGATCATTTGTTCTGCAGTAATGTTAAATGAGTCCATTATTGTTGAAAAATTCGTAGTTACGGCTCGTTTTAAAAGATCTAAAAAACAATTAGGACAAATTTTACGTCCGGTTGTATATTTTAGCTTTTTCTGACAATCTTTCATGGAGGAACCTGTAATAAGATTATATCTTCTTGCTTCTCTTGCTAGCTGATCTTTTGAAGGATAAAATAAGCCCGGAGTTTTTTCATATGAATTCCATGCACATTTTGTACAGCTTAAATAATATTGTCCCGAAGATAATCTTTTAACTCTCAATAATGAATTACACTCGGGACATCTACTATTTTCAACAACAGAACATTTATAATTGTTTTCTACCGCATCTGCTTTAGAATATTTTAAATCAATATGTTTTTTACATTCCCAACTTTCGGTTGTTGCCATATGGTTAATACAAAAACTTGATTTACATTTTTCGCATTTGAAATCAATTCTTTTAGAATCACAGAATAAGCAATTATCAGTCATGACTGTAATTTTTTTTTTTTTTTTTCTCTTATTTTTCTATAAAGATAATATAATAATAAAAATTCTTATATTTTTACTAGTCCAAATTTTGATTTTTTTTTATTTAAATGCTTATACTCAGAATCTATAAAAATGTAGTATTTATCATACGTGAACAGGAAAGATATGAATTCTAAGGAAGCTTAGAACCATTATGACTATGTTGAATGAGATTATAATCATGATCATGATTATATAGATTCTTTTCCTTTTTTGATCTGTAAATTGTGTTTCAAAACTTTCTTTTGCTAATGATAATGGAAACAAACCTATGAAGGTGCCAAGTGAAAAATAAAATACTGTTAAAATTGCTTCTACAAACCCGTAACTTAAAGAAAATATTAAACATTGAGAATAAATAAATAATTCAAAAATGCAGGGAGGAAATCCAGATAAAATTCCTAAGAGATATGGAGTTCTTTTTTTTTCCCAATCTAACTTACTAAATTGTTTTTTTAATTTTGAATGAGGTAAATAGTCTCGACGTGTAATAAAAAAAAGGAAGACAATTGCAACAAATGTGGAAGAGAACGCTCCGAAAAAATTTATAGCATGGGGATCAGCAACAAATGAAGGAAATATAATCAATGGTACTAAACTTATTAATATCATTATTATTGCAATTGTTAGATTAGCCGTCATTAAACCAAGACCATATAAAACTAAGATAAATAAGCTTTTTCTAGTTTCTTTAGTAATACCAAATGTATAAAAACAGAAAATGCTTTTGTCTTCGCACGGCATAGCGGTGTGTAGCAAGCCCAATAATAATGCCGGAAAAAAAATAATTAAGTACTCTTGAAAAAAAAGATATTGAGAGAGCATTGATAATTTTGTTAATTTTTGGTTTATTATTAAATTTAATGTTTAATTAAATTTATGTTTAAGTTTGAATTATCGCTTATTTATCTTAGTTTTTATTAATCTATTTTAATTTTTTTAATATTTTAATATAGAAGGGGAGAGTTTTTCTTCATAGAATGCTTTTCCGACAATTACACCATAAGTACCTATCTTTTCTAAATTTGTAATATCATCTTTGTTTCTCACTCCTCCTGCGGCATATACTGGAATGTCTACAGAATGTACCATTTTTTCAATATTTTTTAAATCTGGTCCAGTGAAAGCTCCGTCAGCTTCAACTGAGGAAAATAAAATATATCCCGCTCCAAGTTCGGCTATTTTTTTACCATATATGAAAGGATCTTTATTTGTCTGTTGGGTCCACCCATGCGTTGAGATTTTACCCTCTTTATAATCTAAGGCAACGATAATATGTTCGGCTCCTATTTTCTCCGCTAATTGCTTTATAACATTCGGCTGTTTTATGGCTAGGGTTCCAATTATTACGCGTTCAGCTCCAATATCAATAAGTTCAATGGCCGCTTCATAAGTTCTAATCCCCCCTCCGATTTGTATTTTTAAGCTACTGTCTTTTGCTTTTAATATCATATCTTTTAGAATTTTTTTATTCTTATCCGATCCCCATGCTCCATCTAAATCAACGAAATGTATTCTCTGAGCACCCTGTTCAATCCAAAAATCCAAGGCATCAAGTGGATTTTCATAATATATTTTTTCCGTTCCTTTTTGACCTTTAAAAAGTCTAACGCATTTGCCTCCGCTAATATCAATTGCGGGTATAATTTCCATTTTCTCTCTATTTTTCCGTTTTTATTTGTTTTTTTGTTTATGATTTCATAAGTCTATATATAAAATATAAAATACCGAAATAAATTATTGCTGTCATAATTGATAAAAAGAGGAAATTAACTGTGATAAATGATTCAAGAGAAATATCTAAAATTACATTATGATCTCCAATGTAAAGCTTATAAGATTTTAAAACACCCTGTTCGTTATACATAGCTACAATTTTTATATTTTCTTTAGGATATTTATCGTCGATATCAGCCCTATCAATTTCACAGGTAATAGAATCTATTACTCTAGCATCAATTGTGTATCCTTCATATAGGTCGATATTTTTCAAATACTCCCCCATTGGTATAGGGAGCCATATTGGAGCCAATTCAGGAAAAATAAAATCTTCTGAAAAGTCATCAGGGTCTGTAAAAAGATAGTATTCTTCATCCTTATCTTCTTCGCCCCATTCATCAGTAGTTGGC
>CAZRKO010000131.1:0-5191 GCA_964600445.1 uncultured archaeon | reverse complement strand
ATAGTAGAAGAATTCGCCGATCAGTTTCTTTATCGAGGATTTTTAAGGCATAATCGTTTTTGTAATCTAAATTTCCGCTAAAGTCCTCTTTCCATTTCTCGGTTTTGTTACACTCAGCAACAGATTTATTAATAGATAAATCCTCAATTTGAAATTGGAAGTTGATAAACTCTCCTGTTGCTCTATACCATCGAGTCCCATTTGGATCTTCCAGAAAATAAATAGCTTTAAAATCTGAAATCCTTTTTTTCGTCAATTTTGCGATTAAATTGTCATTCTGGTCTTTTAATTCGGTTGCACCTCGAAATGAGCCTGATTTAAAATTGATTGTAGCTGTAATTGTATTATCTCCTTCTTTAAGTTGTATTTTTTTTTTCTTTTTACTATCAACCAGCCCAATGGATTTGTCTTGTGCATCAAAAATGTATCCTGAGCCGGTCTTCCAATAATCATTTTTTAAGATATAATATTCGTGATTTAAATCAAATAATTTACCAAGGGATTGAGTAATAGTTGGAGATGGTGTTGTTATCTGAGATTCAATTTTACCTTCTTTTTTATAAACATCTAAATTAGCACCGCACTGCTCACAAAAATTTTGATCCGGATTTTTTAATTCAAATCCACAGCTTGGGCAGTACTTCAATAAAATCACTTCTTTATATTGTGTTATGCTTATTATATTCTTTTTAATTTAATGATATAAAATTAGATTTTAAATTTAAGGAATACGAAAAAAGTTATAATAAGGAAAATGTTTAATTTTATTATTAAATAAAATCCCAATTTCAATTTAAAAATGACAAGCATACCGAAACTTTTAAAATTAAAAGATTACATAACGCTTTCTGGAACAACAATGGGGATACTTGCGCTAATTTGCGCAGTTATTGGAACCAGATTATTTATATCTTTAGGATTTTTTTTTGTATCAATTTCTCTCGGTACGGATTTACTGGATGGGTATATAGCTCGTAAAACTGGCACTGTAAATAAATTTGGCATTGAATTAGATTCTCTAAGTGATTCTTTAACATTTGGAATCTCTCCTTCTGTATTAGCTTTTCAAGCTTTTAAAACTGGAGGGATCTTTGATATTATCCTTATAATTGGATGTATATGTTATGCGTGGGGTGCAATACTAAGATTGGCAAGATTTAATATTACCACCGAGGATACACCCGGGTATGTAGGTGTTCCAACGCCTCTCTCAGCGTTGTTATTAATAAGTTTTTATTTCGCAAACTATTTTTATGCCTTTGGTTTAGGTGGAATCGACCATCCATTTCCAGAGATATCCCTATATATAACTCCTTTTTTAATGATTTTAATAGGTTGGTTTAATATAACAACTCATATTAAGTTTGGTGAGAAAGGTAAGATAGTCTATATTATTGTTTTTATACTTGCTCCTCTTGGTATCATATTAGGTATATTAGGAGCGATGGAACCAGACTTTACTATGTCCATTGTTATAAGTATGATATTTTTAGGAGGGTTCCTACTTTTGTTGGGCTTCATAATAGCGGGATTTTTTACTAAACCCAACAAAATAAAGACTTAAAAGAAACTTAAGACTCATAATTGTAAAAACTCAACCAACTTTACATAATTAATATCTTCGCTACATATTCTTAAAATAATCTTTGTTTCCAAGCCTCTATCGCTTCGAAAATTTCCCTTTTATCATTCTCATTTAACAGGGATTCTATTTCTTTATATTTATTAATAAGACTTCTTACACTGTGAAGCGTTACAGAAAATCCCTTTCTTTCTAAGATTATATCAGATACGTCTTGCAATTCTTTACTAAATTCTTCACCATTAATAACATTCAGCTTAGATATCAACATATTAAACGCTGTATTTATTAGCATAGCTGCTTGATCGCCTGCCTTAGGGTGAACTTTTGATGTAAAATCACCACTTATTTGAGGTTGAACAACAGGTTCCATTTTTTCAGGGCTAACAGTATCTTCTTTGGCAATAACCGTTTGAGAAGAAATTGCTGGTTCTGTCGTTGGTACCACTTGCTGAATTTCAGTTTTTATTTGTTGTTTAACGGGAGCTGCTGAGGGTATCTTCTCGGGCGGCAATCTTTTTTCAACCGGACTAGGAATCGGCTCCGCCTTTCTAATTCGTCGACCATAATCAGGTTCAGCTGCGGCCCAGATTGCATTTATTATTCGAGATAACACACTAATTAATGGTTTATAATTACTTCCAATTCCTACAATATCATTTAGCAGATCTTTCGACTCAGGATTAAGAACATTAATATTAATATGGTTATCATCTCCGCTCAATGCAATAATATTATCATTTTTTAGAGTCCTAAATTCTAAGTTGTTGATTTCCTTGAAACTTTTAACTATACTATTTGTATGGGGATCAGAGGAAACGATCTTTACCTTTAAGTTTTTAGGGATATTTTGAAATTGGTCTAAATTTAGATAATTTTCTATTTTAGGAACAATAATAATAACATTTTCTTTAGAATTGGAAATTAAATTCACAATTTCTTCATTAATTTTTACACGGGTATTAATTAACCAAACATTGTCTATGCCTTTTGAGATGAGGTTTTTTTCAAGAAATTGTCTCATAATGTTTTCTATGGGTTCACTTAATCCTGAAACTTGATTCATTGAATCTTTTACAATCTCATTCGCATTTTCTAGAATGAGATTTTCTACTTTATGTAAATCATTTAAAAGATTTTCTTTATCATCCTTTATAGCTTTCTGAATTTGATTCATAGATTTTTCCAAGTTGCTAAGAGCAGTTAAAAATAACAAATTAAAGTCGTTTCCAGATTGAATGGCATTGTCGATTAAAATATTAACGGGTTCAAATACCTTCTTATTGATTGATTCTTCAAAATCTTGAAATTCTTTTTCAATTAATTTATCTGTGGTTGTGATAAATTCTCCCAGTAATTTTTGAATTTCATCTTTAAACAAATTTTCAATAACTACTAATACTCCTTCTTCTTTTTTCTTAAGTTCCAATGACTTTATATTATTAATTAAGACAGACTTTATTCTAGTTAGATTATGTATTAATTCTGAAAATTGGATCTGGGTAAGGTCCGTAATTTTTTCTTGGAGTTTAGATTTTGTAAGATTAAAATTAGATAAAGATTTTTTTAGATTATATTTGATATCTTCAAAATCTTCAAAAATCTCTTTAGCATCTTGTTTTTGAATTAGGGAATCTTCCATAACATCTTTCTTAATGTCACTAAAATTGTTGAATAGTGCTTCCAATTCGAGATTTTCGTTTTCATGAAAAATTTGACTTAAAGAATTAGATAATAATCCTGAAACTGCATCTTGTATGTTAGCTAAATTTTCATGAATGTTAGAATAGTAATTTAAAATTGGTGTAAATGGTGGAATTGCTATATAATGCAAAAGAACTTCTGGTTTTTGGGGAATTATTTGAATTAATAAGTCCGTTTCAGTTAATTCATTTATAATACTCGCAAAATCCTCGGCAGATAAATAGGGAACTAACGCGTATAATTCATAATAAGTTAAAGGAGGTCTTCCTAAACTCTCTTTATAGATTTTGATGGCGTCCTCGCTAAGTTGCAATTGTTTTAAAAAATCATCCATATAATTTCACTTTATTTGATTTCTTCAAGAATACTATAAGTTCTTTTTATTAATATTTTTAATATATATTAGTTATTTTTTAAAGTTATTTTCTATTTCTAATTATTGTCTTTGAGCTTATGAGGTATTTAATGGAATGGGAGCTATTTACGAGGATGTGTTCTTTTATTTAGATTTAACAAAGGATATGCTTAAAAAGAAAGATGTTATCAAATTTTTGAAACTTTATATTCAAGAGAAAAATAAAATCAATGTAAAGGGACATTATGGCATTCTAATATTTCAAGATGAGGGAAATCCGATATTTATAAAAGATAAAAAGGATTCAGAAATAATCATAAAAGCAATTGAAGAAAATTGGCAATATCGTTTGAAGAAGAGCTTACTGGAATCGGGATTATTTTACATCTGTTCCTACATAGCAGAAACCATTAGGAAAAAATCTAAATTTAACAGAATCATTATAATAACTGATACGCCAAGTGATCTTGCCGAAGATTACCAAGAAGCGCTATTGGAACTTGTTTCAAAAATTAAAATATTTCCAACTTTCATAGATATTATTCGAGTTGCTGAGCCTGGACAGAGATTTTTTAAAGATGATGTTAAATTGAATATTTTAGCAAGCGACACTAAAGGTGGAATGTTCTATACTCAAGATAAAAAACAGTTTAAAGAAACTATTGGAAAGCTGGTAAAAAACAATTAAAAATTCTTTTAATTCTAATTACTTAATTTTATTTACCAATATAAGATTCAGTTATCGACAAATTCGTAGTATTATTTTTTAAAATAAAATTAAATAAGATTTCTTTTTATATTATAAATGTAAAAACTAGAATTATTTTTTACACAAGCACACTGAAACAATACAACAACAATATAAAAATGACAGTTACAGGAAACTCAATTAATTTAGAAGAAATAATCTTTTGTATAGATTTAACAACTGAATTTGTTGATAAAGAGACACTGATTAGTATAATACAAGAATTTATTGAAGAAAAGCTTAATTTAGTTGATTCTAGTTTTGGTATTGTGATTTTTCAAGAAGAAGATAATCCGATATCATTATATGATGAAAAAGATTCTAATTCAATTATAAAAATCATTGATGATAAATGGGATACAAGACCAAAGAATTTTAGCTATTTTGAAAATGCCTTGTTTGAGATCTTATCATATATTTTTAGAAAGAGTCGCGAAGTAAAAAAAGTTTATCGGGTAATCGTTATATCAGATACCGCTAGTGTAAAACCTGAAGAATATCATAATGCTTTATATGATTTAATCATTAAATCAAAGAATTTGGATTTTTTAACGATTATTGATGTTATTCGTTTAGGAGAAAGAACTAATTATGTGGATGAAGTTAAAATAAAAGTTATTATAAGTGAAACTCAAGGGGGAACATTTCTTTGTAATAACATACCGCAATTTAAGGATGTACTTAGCTCCTTAATTAAGAGTAAGAGGGAATTTAATATTATCCGCCCAGATGCGCGACAACAACAATATTTAAAAGAGGATAAGACTTTCTATGAGAGGTTGGCAGTAGACTTAATAAGCCT
>CAZRKO010000130.1:0-5266 GCA_964600445.1 uncultured archaeon | reverse complement strand
TATTATCAATAAAAGATTTAGTAGAAAAAAAAATATTGTTTGCAAATAAGGGCGGATATTTACCACGAGGTAATGAGATAGGTTCCCATGTATATGGGCTTGGAGATGTACCATTTATCCGTACCAGCGAATTAAATAACTGGGAAATAAACCTAGACGCTCATAAAAAAACAAGTAATGAAGTATATAAGCAATATAGGGAAAAACAAAATATTGGAGAAGGAGACATTCTTTTAGTGAAAGATGGCGGGCCAAATTTAATCGGAAAAACGGCTTATGTCACACATTTAGACACAAAAATTATAATCCAGAGCCATATATATCAATTTAAAGTCCAAAATAATGAGGAAGATATTGATTCTTACCTACTTTTGTATTTGCTTAATTTAGACATTGTTCAAAAACAAATTCAAGCTATCACTTTTATCCAAGGAACAATCGCTACAATAGGTAATAGGATAATGGAAATTATTCTGCCAATTCCTTCAAATAGAGATAAAAGAAAGGAAATTTCCAAATATATAAAAAAAATAATTGAGAATAAGACTGAAATTAAATATAAAATTCAAAATTTATCTCTAAATTCTTTTCTAGATTGATTCTTCAGCTTGCAATTACTCTTTTTTTTAAAATCTTAAATATGATTCTAACAATATTAATCATAATTCCAAATTTAAACTTAAATTTTAATTATCATATCAGAGAGAATAAAATCCAAAATAGTGATGAAAATGTCTAAAGAATGGCAAGTGAATGAAGATAAAGCTTGGTTTAAAAAATGGTGGCCAGAAAATGTGCCTAAAAACTATGATTTTGAAAAAATCACATTGGGCGAATTCTTTGATAGGCAACGTAAGAAATATTCTAATGATAATTTAATTTTTTATCTCGGTTCTTGGATGACATATGGCGAGGTAGGTGAAGCGATAGATATAGTTGCAACAAGCCTTTATAATCTCGGAATAAAGAAAGGCGATGTCGTTGCTCTCCTTATGCCTAATTGTTTTCAGTATCCTATATGTTTTTATGCATGCGCGAAAATAGGTGCCATTCCAACTGGTATAAATGTTACTTATAAACCTATTGAGGTATTGCACCATATAGAAACTACAGGAGCTAAAGCCATGATAACTCTGGAGGCAATGTATAACTTATTAGTCAAGCCAATCATAGACAAAACCGATATTGAATTAATAATTTATACTAATGTAGCAGACTTAGTTACGGGATCCAAAAGTTTTAAAGAGTTTATAGCCAGAAAGACGCGCAAGATTCGGAAGGGTAAAATCGATTTTGAGCCATCTTATAATTTTTATGAGCTTTTAACGACTGAGCCCAACGTTCCTGATGTGAAGATTGATCCCACAGAGCATACAGCGACCTATATTATGACAGGAGGTACAACTGGAGTCCCTAAAGCTACAGTGTTAACTCACTTTAATATAGTATGTAATGCAATACAAGTTAGATTAATATTTGGAGGAGAACAGCCCGGAATGGGAGTTCTCGGTGTATTGCCCATGTTTCATGCTTTTGCAATTACAGCGGTAATGAATGCTTCTATTACGGCAGGTGGTTGGATGTTATTATTTACAAGACCACCTCCTACTGATGAATTACTTCAAGTAATTAATGATATGCCCTCACCAAAGGGTTTTGCCTATCCTGGAGCTGAAATTCTTTTTAAAAGAATTGCCGATTTCCCAGATCTTAGTCCGTACCCAAATTTAGCGGGAAAACTGAGATTATGTGTTTCAGGAGCAGGACCATTGCACCGGCCTGTCCAAGAAAAATTTCAAGAAAGAACAGGAGGTAGAGTAGTGGAGGGTTTCGGATTAACTGAGTCTACTTGTGTTGCCAGTGCGAATAGTTTATTTGGTGAAAACCCAATTGGTACAGTTGGAATGCCCGTACCGGGTACAGATTGGGCAATCTTTGATCCTGATGATTTTGAGGCAGGACTGATTGCTGATGGATTACCCGGTTCGAAATACGGAGAGGAGCACACTGGAGAAATCTGTATATGCGGACCTCAGGTAATGAAAGCATATTTAAATAAACCAGAAGCTACGGCCGATACTCTAAAAACTTGGGATGGCCGTACATGGCTCCTTACGGGGGATATTGGATTCATGAATGACGATGGCTGTGTATCGATTCGGGATAGAAAGAAACAATTGATCAAAGTTGCCGGGCGTTCTGTCTTTCCAACAGAAGTTGAAACTTTGCTAATGAAGCATGAAGCAGTATCGGAAGCGGCTGTTGCAGGTTTACCTGATGCTGAAGTGGGAGAGATTGCAAAAGCATGGGTGACGATAAAATCAGAATTTGTTGGCAAAATTACTGAAGAAGATTTAAGAGAATGGGCTAATGAAAACATGACGTATTGGAAAGTGCCAAAACTTATTGAATTTATAGAAGAAATTCCTAAAAATCTAATCGGCAAGGTTCAAAGAAGAGCATTACAGGAAGCAGATCCGTTATATAAAGCTAAATATGGAAAATAAGATAATTATTAATTTCTTTTTTTTTAAAATTTTTATTTTGATATTTCATTAAAAACACTCCTTCTCTATTTGGATTTCTTGTTGATTGGAAGTAAACTAATAGCATTTTGACGACAGCGTTTAAAACAAACGGAACAACCTCCGCATGACTTATGTGTTTTTATAGTAATAGCTTTTCCCTCAGAATTAAAAATTCTTATTTTTAAGGGGCAATATTTTACACATGTACCACATGATATACATTTTGAGAGATCTGTTACCGCTGTGTATGTAATATTAGACAATTCCTTGATCTTTTCTTGCAAATTTTTGGAAGCTGAGTTCATGATTTTAAATTTTAAAACCAGTATAATCAATAATGCTTATAAAATAAATAATTTATAATGTTTCAAAAATAATTGGAAAAAAAAAATCATAAAAAATTTTTGGTTTTTCTTGTAAAAATTTTAAGAGATTTTTGAACACAGATTCTTCAGTATTCCCTCTGCTTCTTTTGTGAAGCTTGAAATAATATCATCGACATCCATTAACGAGTCAATCAATCCCACTGTTTGCCCTACAGGAATCGCACCATTTTCAACGTCTCCTTCAGTATAAACGATCATATATTTATTTAAGTCTTCTAAGAAGCCATCTAAATCATATGATAATTCTTGTGCGATTTTTTCCTCTTTCGAAATAAGCTTGCCATGTTCTAAGCAATATTTATTTTTTAATAAACGTATTGGTCCAAAACCACCTGTTGTAAGCATAGTATCTCTTGCCATTGCAGGAGGAATAAGTGCTTTATAATTAGGGTGAAATTCGCTCTGATTTGATGCAATAAATCGGGTTCCCATCGCAACTGCATCTGCTCCCATGGCTAAGCCAGACGCCACGCCTTCAGGGGTAGCAAATCCACCACATGCTACTAATGGTTTTTCAGGATACTTTCGGGCAACTTGTTGGATTAATACTAAGCTAGTCACCATTTCATAGCTTTGATGTCCTCCACCTTCAGTTCCGGTGGCCACAATTCCATCACATCCTGCGGCAACTACCTTATCAACCAGCCATAGAACGGGTGCTACATGAAAATGCTTTAGATCAGGAGCTTTCTTTTTCCATATTTTACTGGCTACTCTTGATCCTCCTGCACTTGTTACCCCATAAACTAATTGTTCCCGCAATTTTGGATTCCTCTGACGCCATTTTGAAATATTATTCAACAAAATTTTATGATCGGTTTGAACCCTGGCTGTCCTTATATTAACTCCAAATGGCTTATCGGTATGCTCTATTACATTTTCCAACTGTTCTTTCATATCCGTTATTGAATTTTTTCCCATCAAGGTAACATGGCTTAATGTTCCTAGACCTCCTGCTTCAGCAACAGCAATTGTTAATTCTGTTGTGTAAAAAGGGCCCATCGGAGCACTAACAATAGGATATTTAATCCCAAACATTTCAGTAATTTTTGTTTTAATCATTCTAAAATTTCACTTTGAAAACTATTATATTTATAGTTAATACTTATGTTTGACACTAAAAAAACTATAATATTAATGCATAGCTTAGGTTGTAAATTATTATATATATAACTTAGATAATTTAGGAACAGAAAAATTGCATATTTTCATAAAAAAAATATAAAAAAAATAAAAGGAAAATTAGACTTAAATCTCTGTATTTAAAGAGTTTTTTAAATCTTCAGCTAAATTTCCTAGTTTGTTCGCAGTAGCAGATATTTCTTCCATTGATGCTGTTTGTTTTTTTAGCTAGAGAACGTCTATTTAAACTTACTTTTTTTGATTGATTTTTCGTACTATTATATGTCAAATTTTCTGGATAATTATTCATTCTAAAGCTATAAAAATTGGGGAAGGAAACAAGTCTTGTTAATTATGAATAATTATTCACAAATCTTAAATATGTAAGTTACTTTTATAATATTAGAGATTAAAAAATTAAAGAAAATAAAAAAAAGAGATGATGTGAAAAGTATGCCAAGAGGTGATAGAACTGGACCAGCAGGATTTGGTCCAATGACAGGCAGAGGATTAGGCAATTGTGCAGGGTATGATACTCCAGGATATACAAAAGGACCGGGTATGGGACCTGGTCGAGGAGGGGGACGTGGAGCTGGATATGGGAGAGGTCTTGCGTGGCGAAGAGGAGGAGGCAGAGGATTCGGCGGTTCTTGGGGTTATAGAACTCCAATGTATGGCCCACCTGTAGTTCCTCCTACTACTTATATGCCTCCTCCTACACCTGAAACTCAAGTAGCGATGCTTAAACAAGAAAAGGATTATTTAGAATCAGAAATGGAAAATATTAAAAGCGTATTAAACGATATCTCTAAAAGAATTGAGGAATTAGAAAAAACCGAATAATTTCTTTTTTTTTCTTTTAAAATTATATAGGATATAGGGGAATATTGAAAGAAAATGAATAATTTGAATGAAAGTTACGAGGACTATTTAAAAGCAATTTATTTCATTTCAAAAAAGAATAAGGGTGGCTGGTGTTCTAACCGTGAAATCTCAGAACATTTACATGTCAAACCCTCATCAGTTACCGGTATGATGTATAAATTGAAAGAACATGGGTTAATTACTTGGAATCCGAGGAAAGCATTAAGATTGACAGAGAAAGGTAAAAATATGGCTCGAGATAGAGTGGATTGCTATAATGTATTGAAAACTTTCTTTTCAAACGTTTTAAAAATACAAGACCTATCTTTGATTGAGGAATTGAGTTGTGGAATTGAACATCATATA